>NZ_LQIR01000028.1:0-38088 GCF_001499925.1 Mycobacterium lehmannii | reverse complement strand
CTCGACACCGGCCAAGCCCGCATCAACAACTACCACCACCCCAACCGCTACCTCATCCCCGACGACGGAGACGACGAAGACGACCAGGGAGCCCCCGAAGACAGCGGAGAGTGTCCCGACAGCGACGACCACAGCGCAGACTGCCCCGACAGCGAGGACAGCGACGACGACAGCGCAGACTGTCCCGACAGCGAGGACGAGGTGGACGGTGGCGATGCCGTGGGAGACGGCGTCAGTAGCAACGGCTGACCCGGCGATGACGTCTCATCGGTCTGATGTGGACGCAATAATGGGCCAGGTGGACCTCCCCGTGCTGCCGCCGTTGGAGCCGATGCTTGCCAAGGCCCAGGCGAAGGTCCCGCCCGAAGCCGGGGTGTGGTCGTACGAGCCGAAGTGGGACGGTTTCCGTGCCCTGGTCTTCCGCGACGGTGACAAGGTCGTCTTGCTCTCCCGTAGCGGTAAGGACCTCGGCCGGTATTTCCCCGACGTCGTCGAGGCCGTCCGTGACGAGCTGGCACCGCGGTGTGTGCTGGACGGCGAAATCGTCGTCCCCCGCGAGTTCGGTGGCCGTACCCGCCTCGACTGGGAGTCGCTGAGCCAGCGCATCCACCCCGCCGCCAGCCGCATCAAGATGCTGTCGGAGCAGACGCCCGCCCACTTCATCGGCTTCGACGCGCTGGCCGCCGGTGATGACTCGCTGATGCAGCAACCCTTCCGGGTTCGCCGCGAAGCACTCCTGGTCGCGGTGAACGAGAAGCAGTGGTGTCACGTCACCCGCACCACCGAAGATCCCGAACTCGGAGCGCAGTGGCTCGAGGATTTCGAGGGCGCCGGCCTCGACGGTGTGATCGCCAAACGACTCGACGGCCCGTATCTACCGGGCAAGCGGGAGATGGTGAAGGTCAAACACGCTCGTGACGCCGATTGTGTGGCGATGGGTTATCGCATCCACAAGAGCGGCGAGGGTATCGGCTCCATCCTGCTCGGCCTGTACCGCGACGACGGAGAACTGCAGATGGTCGGTGGCGCAGCGGCTTTCACGGCCAAGGACCGAATCAAGCTGTTGGCCGAGCTGGAG
Source organism: Mycobacterium lehmannii (assembly GCF_001499925.1). Taxonomy (NCBI): domain Bacteria; kingdom Bacillati; phylum Actinomycetota; class Actinomycetes; order Mycobacteriales; family Mycobacteriaceae; genus Mycobacterium; species Mycobacterium lehmannii. Next base: position 37,010 of record NZ_LQIR01000028.1, on the reverse strand, counting down.
CCACTTCGTGAGGGCGACGAGATGCGCGAAGGCGACCCCAGCCGCTGGAACTCGGCCGCCGACAAGCGCTGGGTCCCCATCCGGCCGGAGAAGGTCTGCGAGGTCGCCTATGACCAGATGGAGGGAAACGGCGGTGCCGCCCAACGCTTCCGGCACGCGGTGAAGTTCCGGCGCTGGAGGCCCGACCGCGACCCGAAGAGCTGCACCTTCGACCAGCTCGACGTTCCGCTCACCTACGATCTGTACGACGTACTGGAGTCCTGAGATGCCCAAAGCCGCAGAGGAAGTCGACGTCGACGGCACGAAGGTGCGGCTGACCAACCGCGACAAGGTGTACTTCCCGAAGCTGGGCCGCAACGGCACGAAGGGCAAACTCTTCGACTACTACCTGTCGGTCGCCGAACCGATGGTGGCGCTGCTGCGCGACCGGCCGGTGCACCTGCAACGGTTTCCCGACGGCATCGACGGTGAGGAGATCTACCAGAAGCGGGTACCGCAGAAGCATCCCGACTACCTCGAAACCTGCACAGTCACTTTTCCATCCGGTCGCACCGCCGACGCGCTGAAGGTCACCCACGCGTCGGCGATCGCATGGGCGGCCCAGATGGGCTCGATCACCCTGCACCCGTGGCAGGTGAGGTGCCCGGACACCGAGCATCCCGACGAACTGCGCATCGACCTGGACCCGCAGCCGGGAACGGGTTTCGCCGACGCGAGCAGCGTCGCGGTCGACGTGCTCAAACCCCTGCTCGACGAACTCGGCCTGATCGGCTTCCCGAAGACCTCGGGCGGACGCGGCGTGCACGTCTTCCTGCGGATCAAGACCGACTGGGATTTCATCGACGTGCGTCGTGCGGGCATCGCCCTGGCCCGTGAGGTCGAACGCCGGGCGCCCGATGCCGTGACCACCTCGTGGTGGAAGGAGGAGCGAGGTAAGCGCATCTTCATCGACTACAACCAGAACGCGCGAGACCGCACCTTCGCTTCGCCGTACTCGGCGCGCAAGACCCCCATCGCCACCGTGTCCACTCCGTTGACCTGGGACGAGCTTCGCACCGCCGACCCCGACGACTACACGATCTCGTCTGTACCTGATTTCGTTGCGGGACGGCCGGATCCGTGGGCCGACATCGATCGCAAGCCGCAGTCGATCAAGAAGCTCCTGGACATGGTCGAGGCCGACGAGAAGCGCGGGCTGGGCGACCTGCCGTACCCGCCGAGCTATCCGAAGATGCCGGGGGAACCGCCGCGCGTACAGCCGAGCAAAAAAGTCGCAGCCAACTGGGACGAAGACGGCAATCCGGTCAATAGCTGACTGCGCGGTTTGTGTGGCGCGTCACACGGGTACGTGGTGTTCATGATCAAACAAGTCAGTGTTGCTTTGGGTGTCCTCGCGGTTGCGGTCGGCTGTTCCAATCAAGCGTCCGACGATGCAGCCACCACCACGACCACCACGACGACGGACTCGGCCAGCGCCCAGGGGTTGACCACTCAGATCAACACGGTTGACGGCAGACACGTCGCCGATGCCACCATCGACTTCTCCGACGGGTACGCCACGGTGACCGTCGAAACCGTCGAGGACGGCATCCTGTCGCCGGGCTTCCACAGCATGCACATCCATCAGATCGGCGTCTGCGAGGCCGGCGACGGCTTCGCCTCCGCGGGCGAGCACTTCCAGGCGCCCGGCCACACGGGCATGCCCGCCAGTGGCGATCTGCCGCCCCTGCTGGTGCGGTCCAACGGCGCGGGCAAGCTGGTCGCGACGAGTGACGCGTTCACCGAGGAGCAGCTCACGACCCCGCAGGGGTCCTCGATCGTGCTGCACGAGAGCGCAGTCATGGAGGACCCGGCCGCTGCCGAGCGGCGGATCGCGTGCGGTGTTCTCAGCCCGGGAACCGCGGGTACCACCTCCGTCGAGACGCAGACGACCGTCGTCACCACGACCGCGGTTGCGCCTCCACCGCCGGCGACGACCACCACGGAAGCACCGGTTACGACCACGCCGCCGGTCGAGTCTCCGGCCACCACGACGCCGCCGACCGAGACGAACACCGTCACCGTGACCGAGACCCCCTCACCGACAACCACCACGGTGGCTCCGCCGCCGGGGGGCTGACACGACTCGCTCGGCACGCCGAAATACCGCCGCTCGGACTCTGAACCGGGTCTGCTGTTCGCATGCGCGTTTCGACGACCGTTCGTAGATGGCTGGCGGGCCTGGCACTGTTCGCCCTCGTGGGCAGTGGTGTCGGCGTGGCAGCGGTGATGGTCCTCGGGTCGGTCAAGGAGGCCAAGCAGACACAAGCTGCCTCAGCGCAGCGTGCGACACAGGCTCCACCGCCCAAGGTCCCGACGCCGTTCGAGTTCACGATCAACGTCGTCGTCACCGACCAGCACTGCGCACCCGGAGCGCCCGGGTGCTTCTACAAGTATTCGATCGATCCGAAATACATTGGCATGCATCCTCTTCCGAAGACTCCGTTCACCGTCTTCTACGAGGTGGTCGGCGGTAACGCACCGCAGAAGGGCGAGTTCACCGTGGAGAACGGCCAGGCGCAGATCCTGCAGGACGTCGTCCTGGAAGGTCCGCCGTCGGCCCAACTCAAGGCGAACGTCCTGCAGGTGGACGGCTGAGCCGTTACCGCCGTGGCCCGACGCCGCGCGCCTGCGGCAGCGGCAGATCGTTGTAGGTGGCGATGCCGGGAGGTGCCGCCACCACCGCCGGGATCGCATGGATCGGGGGCATGGCGGTCATGATGTGGCCGAGCACGAAGAAGTCCTCGATTGACTTGGCGTTCTCGATCATGTCCTGCGGGGGCAGGAAACCGACCTGCATGGTGACCGTCGGCCGGCCGTCGATCGTGATCTTCCACCCCTCGGCGTCCATCTGCCAGTCCGGGTCGAGCGTGGTGCCCTTCTTCCACCGGACGTTGATGTCGACCACCGTCTTGCCGTCGACGATCCCCTGCCAACTGGCGTACACGCCCGCCACATGCCCGGCCGGGATGGTCCATGACGCCATCACGAGATCCTCGGTGGTCTGGGCATATTGGGGGACGCACTTGATCTCGTCGAGCTCCACACCGATCGAGTCGGCGACCAGGCGGACCGCCTCGGCGAACACCGCGGTGCCCTTTGAGGCCATCGGCTGCAGGTTCGGATCGTCGATCGCGGTGCCGAACCCGACGGGCCGCTCGGTGTCGGGGGAGTCATAGAGCGTGGTGTCGGCGGATTCGGCGATGGTGATCTTGTCGACCCGGTCGCAGCCCGTTGCGGCCACGATGGCGAGCAGTTCCGCGAAGCCGGGGCTGATCCCGGACCCGAAGAGTGTCGAACCGCCGCGCTTGCACGCCTCTTCGAGCCTGTCGCGGTCGGCACCGAGGTTATGTCCGGTGATGAAGGATGCCGACGACACGACGTTGACGCCGGCTTCGAGGATGCGGACCAGTTCGTCGACGTCGATCCACATCGGGTTGTAGACCACGACGTCGGGCTTCAAGGCGAGCAGGGCGTCGACGTCGTTGGTGGCCTTCACGCCGAGGGGCGCGATGCCGGCGAGTTCTCCGGCATCCTGGCCGGCCTTGTCCTGCGACCACGCATAGAGGCCGACGAGTTCGTAGTTCGGGTTCGTGGCGATCGCCTGGACCGAGCTCTTGCCGACATTGCCGGTGGTCCACTGCACGACGCGATAGGGGGTGTTTGGCACCCGCACAGCATAGGAAAGTCCGACGCTTTGCGAGGCGGTTTTTACCGCGCGGTGAAAAATTGCCTCGCGAGGCCTTAGTCTGACGATGATGAGCGGCCGAACGAGGGGTCGCCCGCCCCGGATCAGCCGCGACCAGATCGTCGCGGCGGCCAGGGAGGTGGCGAGCGCGGACCTGACGATGCAGGCGGTCGCCGATGCGCTCGGGGTCAGCCGCAAGGCCCTGCACTACTACGTCGGCGACCGCGAAGGTCTACTGACGCTGGTGATCGCGGACTTGTTCGAGCGCGAACTCACCAGCGTCGAGTTGCCCGACGGCGACGACTGGCGGGCGGTCCTACGCGCCTACACCGTCGCGTTTCGCAACGGGCTCACGCAGGTCGGCGCGGCGACGGACTTCACCCGGCTACGGGGTATCGGCGCGGCCGCGGCGTTGGCGCTCGCCGACCGGGTGCTCGACGCCTTGCTCACCGCCGGTTTTGCACCCGACACCGCCCGGTACGGGTTGACCGCGGCGTCGAACATCGCGCAGTCGGCGGCCCACAGCAGCGCGGCGCAGACGCCCTCGGGGATGCACCGGTACCGTGCCGAGACGTCGGCGGCCCTGGAGTGGGAGCCGGAAGACACCTATCCGGCGCTGCGCGCAGTGCTCGCCTCGGCCGAATCCCAGCGCCACGACGCCGAGCACCAGTTCGACTTCGAGCTCGAGGTGCTCATCGCCGGCCTGGAACGACTCCTCGGCTAGAGGGGCGTCAGGGTGGCCTTGGCGGTCCGTTCCAGTCCGCCGCGATCGACCCACGTCATGTCGACCACGTCGCCGGGATAGTGGCGATCCAGCACGTAGGTCAGCGTCGTCGCCGAATCCAACGGGACACCGTCGAGCACGACGAGCACGTCGCCGGGGGCGAGTCCGGCCCGGTCGGCAGGCCCGCCGCGCAGCACATCGGCGATCTGCACGCCCGGGCCGCGTTGCGCCGAGCGCACCCCGACCCCAAGCAGTACCGGCGGGCCGATGTGCACGTCGGCGGACGGCGTGCGGGACCGGATCTGGTTGGCGATCGGCAACGCGTCGTTGATCGGGATCGCGAAGCCCTCGCCGCCCGGACCGAACCGGAAGTTCACCGAAGCCGCGGTGGTGATGCCGACGACCTGACCTGCGCCGTTGACCACCGGACCGCCCGAGTCGCCCGCGACGACCGGTGCGGCGAACTCGAAGAGACCCGCGAGTTCGTCCTTGCTGCCCGTGAGCGAGTCCTCGGCGTTCACGGTCCGGCCGAATGCGGTGATCGTGCCGACCTCGCGGGTCAGCGGTCCGTTCGTCCCGTTGGCGTTGCCGAGCGCGACGACGGGCTCACCGGCCGCCAGGAGCGCGGAATCACCGATCGGGGCGACCGGCAGGCCCATCCCGCCGATCAGCTGCAACACCGCGATGTCACGCTTGCGGTTGTAGCCGAGTAGCTCAGCCGGGTAGGACCGGCCTCCGACGCTCGCGGTGATCCGGTCCGCGCCGGACACGACGTGGAAGTTGGTCAGGACCAGGCCGTTGGGATCGATCACGAATCCGGCGCCGTTTCCGTATGCGCCCTGATAGTCGATCTCGGTGTCGATCCGGACCACGGACGGTTCGACCTGAGCAGCAGCCGCGACGGGGTCACCGGGGGCGGCCGCAGCCGGAAACACCGGCGCCACCACGGCCAACGCCATGGCCAATGCGATCAGCAGCGTCGTGAATGGACGCCGGAGGGGGATTTTGCCCATAGGCCCATATTGCCCGATGCCGAGACGACTAATCGTCTAGCGCGACGCCCCCGCGCAAGCGCCGACGGCGGCGACGTGCGGGTTCGGGTCTGCGATTGCGCAGTTTGCCGTCGTCGGATTCGGCCGCAGATTCCTCGGCAGCGGACTCGGATTCGTCGGCGTTCGCCTCGACTGCGGTGTCTTCGGTGGCCTCGGCGTCCTCAGCGTCGTCCTTCTCGGGGGACTCGTCAGCCACCTCGGCGTTGTCTTCCGGCCGGTCTTCGGCCTGGTCCTGGGTCTCTTCCTCGGTCTCTTGCTGGGCTTTCGCGCCCTTGCGGCGACCGCGGCGCTGCTTCGGCTCCTTGACCTTCAGCGGTTTCGGCGGCGGGGGCGGCATCTCGGCGACCGAGGCGAGGTAGAACGCGAAAACGCCGAGCAGCGCGATCGCTGCGGCGGCGCCGTAGATGCCGAACAGCCAGCGACCCGCGGCGTCGAGCGACAGCCAGATCTCGCTGACGGCCGCGCCGATGATCAGCACACCGGCCAGCACATGCAGCACGATCGACACGGTCCGCAGTCTCAGCGCCATCTGGGGTGTGCCGAATTCCGGCCGTCGAGTCCGCAGCAGGGTGAACACCACCGGCAGCGCGGCGAGCCCGATCAATGCGCCGCACACGATGCGCATCACGGTGCCGAAAGTCTGCGGAATCTCACCGGAGAGCTCATACCAGCGCGGCAGGACGAAGAAGAAGTACAGAACACCGGCTACGACGCTGAACAACGCGTGCCAGGTCACCGCGACAGTGCGGCTCATTCTCCTCCTAGACGATTGTTTGGCCCCGGGGTGCGACCGGGCCTGACCGTCGAAACCGCCGACACGCCGCACCCCGGGCCGAGTGCGGAGGATGCGGGATTTGAACCCGCGAGGGCTATTAACCCAACCCGCGTTCCAGGCGAGCGCCATAGGCCACTAGGCGAATCCTCCGCGGGCCATGGTAGCCGACCTCAGACCAGAGCCGATCCGGATGCGACCGGCTCGGGTATTAGACTCGCCGTGGACCCCGCGCGGCGTCCATCCTGTGAACTCCCCCAGGGCCGGAAGGCAGCAAGGGTCAATGGGCTCTGGCGGGTGCGCGGGGTCCCCTTTCCCGCACTTCAGTCGAAAGGCGTTCGGTGTCATTTCTGTCGCTCGGCCGGGAGGAACTCGCCGCAGAACACGAGCAGCAGAAGCGCAACTACGCCGAACTGCAGGCCAAGGGGCTCAAACTCGACCTGACCCGGGGTAAGCCTTCCGCGGCGCAGCTGGACCTGTCCAACAAGCTGCTCGAGCTGCCTGGTTCCGACGACTTCCGCGACGGCGACGGCACCGACGTGCGCAACTACGGGGGTGTGCACGGGCTGCCCGAACTGCGCGCGATCTTCGGCGAGCTGCTCGGCATCCCGGTGCAGAACCTGATCGCCGGTAACAACGCCAGCCTCGAGTTGATGCACGACGTCGTCGTGTTCTCGATGCTGCACGGCGGCCCGGACTCGGCGCGGCCGTGGGCCCAGGAACCCGTCCTCAAGTTTCTGTGCCCGGCGCCCGGCTACGACCGGCACTTCGCGATCACGGAAAGCCTTGGCATCGAGATGATCACCGTGCCGATGCTCGAGGACGGACCCGACGTCGACCTCATCGAGGAACTCGTCGCAGCCGATCCCGCCATCAAGGGAATGTGGTGCGTGCCGGTGTACTCGAACCCCACCGGGGTCACCTTCTCCTGGGAGACAGTGCGTCGGCTGGTCCAGATGCGTACGGCGGCAAACGATTTCCGCTTGATGTGGGACAACGCCTACGCGGTGCACACCTTGACCCACGACTTCGTCCGCAACGTCGACGTGCTCGGGCTGGCTGAGGCCGCAGGCAACGGGAACCGCCCGCTGGTGTTCGCGTCGACGTCGAAGATCACCTTCGCGGGCGCCGGGGTCAGCTTCCTGGGCGCCTCGCTTGGCAACATCACCTGGTACCTGCAGCACGCAGGCAAGAAGTCGATCGGGCCGGACAAGGTCAACCAGCTGCGCCATCTGCGATTCTTCCGCGACGCCGACGGGGTGCGCCTGCAGATGCAGCGTCACCGGGAGCTGCTGGCCCCGAAGTTCGCCGCGGTGTTGGAGATCCTGTCCGAGCGCTTCGGCGATTCGAAGATCGCGTCGTGGACCGAACCCAAGGGCGGGTACTTCATCAGCCTCGACGTCCTGCCGGGCACGGCCAAGCGCACCGTGGCGCTCGCCAAGGATGCGGGCATCGCGGTGACGGAGGCGGGCGCCACGTTCCCGTATCGAAAAGACCCGGAAGACAAGAACATCCGCATCGCGCCGACGATGCCGCCGGAGCCCGAGCTGCGGGCCGCGATCGACGGGCTGGCCACCTGCGCGCTGCTCTCGGCGACCGAGTCGTTGCTGAAGGACTGAGGGTCGGTCTCCGGGGCCCGTTTGTGCATCCGGCGACGAAATTCGCCAAAAAGCGTCGTCAGATTCACAACCGACACCCACGCGAGCGCAACGCGCTTTCGACCCTGGCCACATAGGTGGCAGCTCGGTCATGCTCGTACGGTGCATGCGGGGACCGACGGATCACGGCTGCGGTCGCGAGTCATCCACAGGGTCGCCACCGTTTGTGAACCTGACGACGCTGAGAGCGTCCACACCGTCGTCAGATGCACAATTCAGCGACACAGTGGTGGCCCGTCGAACCGTCACACCACGCCGGTAGCCTGCTGATCGTGGCGCTCTACCGCAAGTACCGGCCCGCGACCTTCGCCGAAGTCGTCGGCCAGGAACATGTCACCGAGCCGCTGTCGACAGCACTGACGTCGGGCCGGATCAACCACGCGTACCTGTTCTCCGGTCCGCGCGGGTGCGGCAAGACCTCCTCGGCGCGCATCCTGGCGCGGTCGCTGAACTGTGAACAGGGCCCGACGGCCACCCCGTGCGGAGTGTGCGATTCGTGCGTGGCCCTCGCACCGAACGGGCCCGGCAGCGTCGACGTCGTCGAACTCGACGCCGCCAGCCACGGCGGCGTGGACGACACCCGTGAGTTGCGTGATCGCGCGTTCTACGCCCCCGCGCAGTCGCGGTACCGGATCTTCATCGTCGACGAAGCGCACATGGTCACCACGGCGGGCTTCAACGCGCTGCTGAAGATCGTCGAGGAACCGCCCGAACATCTGATCTTCGTGTTCGCGACCACCGAGCCGGAGAAGGTGCTGCCGACCATCCGCTCGCGCACACACCATTACCCGTTCCGGCTGCTGGCCCCGCGCACCATGCGCACGCTGCTGGAAGGCATCTGCGAGCAGGAGAACGTCACCGTCGACGACGCGGTGTACCCGCTGGTGATCCGCGCCGGCGGCGGGTCACCCCGCGACACCCTGTCGGTGCTCGACCAGTTGCTCGCCGGTGCCGAGGGCAATCACGTCAATTACACGCGCGCGCTGGCACTGCTGGGTGCGACGGACGTCGCGCTCATCGACGACGCGATCGACGCGCTGGCCGCCGGCGACGGCGCGGCACTTTTCGGAGTCGTCGAGGCGGTGATCGACGCCGGTCACGACCCGCGCAGGTTCGCGACCGACCTGTTGGAGCGGTTCCGCGATCTGATCATCCTGCAGTCGGTACCGGACGCCGCGGCGCGTGGAGTCGTCGACGGACCGGAGGACGTGCTCGACCGGATGCGCGAGCAGGCCACCCGCATCGGCACCGCGACGCTGACCCGCTACGCCGAAGTGGTGCACGCCGGACTCGGTGAGATGCGCGGCGCCACCGCGCCCCGGCTGCTGTTGGAGGTGGTGTGCGCGCGGCTGCTGCTCCCATCGGCCAGTGACACGGAATCGGCGCTGCTGCAACGGATCGAGCGCATCGAGACCCGGTTGGACATGTCGATACCGGCCGGGGAGGGCCAGTCGGCTCCGGCCGGTGGCCCGCCGCGGCAGTACGCCCGCAGGAGTCAGGCCGATGCGCAGTCCGCCGATTCGCCGCCGCCGCGCAGCGAGCCGCGGCCCGAACCCAAACCCGAACCCAAGCCAGAACCCAAACCTGAACCTCCGCCGACAGCGCCGGCTGCCGAGAGCAAACCGCCGTCGCCGCCGCCGGTGCGGCCGCCGTCCGATCCGGTGGTGGAGGCGCCGCCGCCTGCCGCGGTGACCGGTGAGCCGAACGCCGCCGCCGTGCGCAGCATGTGGTCGACGGTGCGGGACAAGGTGCGCGAGCGCAGCCGCACCACCGAGGTGATGCTGTCGGGTGCGATCGTCCGCGCGGTCGATGGCGACACGCTGGTGCTCAGCCACGACTCGGCGCCGCTGGCCAAGCGGTTGACCGAACAGCGCAACGCCGACGTCATCCGCGAAGCACTGAAGGACGCCCTCGGGGTGAACTGGAAGATCCGCTGCGAGGCGGGTTCGGCCGCCGCGCCACCGCCGACGGAACCGGTCCCGGGCGGCCCGCCGCCCCGCAGCGACGACGACGAGGAAGCCATGCTGGCCGAGGCCGGCAGCGACACCTCGGACACGCCGCGCCGCGACCCGGAGGAAGCCGCGCTCGAGCTACTGCAGAACGAGTTGGGCGCGCGGCGTATCGACGGCTGAAGCTAGGGCGTCCACCACGGCCGCAGCGGCAGCCCGCCGTCGTAGCCGTCGCGATCCAGCTTGACCGCCAGGACCTGGTGCAGCTGAACGACATTCGTTTCGAAGCCCAGACGCGAGCCGGCCATGTACAGACCCCACACCTTGGCCGTCGCCAGCCCGACCTCGGCCACGGCCTCGTCCCAGTGCTCCACCAGATTGCGGCACCAGTCGCGCAGCGTCAGCGCGTAGTGGTGACGCAGGTTCTCCTCGTGGACCACCTCCATGCCGACGTCCTGCGCTTCGGTGATGATGCGTCCGGAACCGGTGAGCTCGCCGTCGGGAAAGACGTAGCGGTCGATGAAGCCGCCTGCGGTGGAGCCGGTTCGGTTGTCCGGTCGGGTGATGCAGTGGTTGAGCAGCAGCGCGCCGTGACGCATCTTCGACTGGAGGAACTCGAAGTAAGCGGGATAGTTGTGCACGCCGATGTGCTCGGTCAACCCGATCGAGGACACCGCATCGAAATCGGACTCACGAACATCGCGGTAGTCACCGTGGCGCACCTCGGCCAGATCCTCGAGCCCGTCGCGAGCGATCGCCTCTCGTGCCCAGGACGCCTGCTCCTTCGACAGCGTGACCCCGAGCGCCTTGACGCCGTGCCGCGCGGCGTAGCGCACCATGCCGCCCCACCCGCAGCCCACGTCGAGCAGGCGATCCCCCGGCCGCAGGCGCAGTTTCTCGAACACCAACCGGTACTTGTTCTCCTGCGCCTCTTCCAGCGTCGACCCGCTGTGCGGATAGCACGCGCACGTGTAGGTCATCGACGGGCCGAGCACCCACTCGTAGAACGTGTTGGAGACGTCGTAGTGGTGATGGATCGCCTCGGCATCACGAGTCTTGCTGTGGCGCAGACCTTCTGCGATCCGACGCCAGCGCGGCAGCGCCTCCTGCGGCGGCGGCGCGATCGGCTTGAGATGCTCGATGCCGATGGAGCGCACGATCTGGGCGAGCACCCGTGCCGGCGGACGTCTGAAGTCCATCTTGTCGGCGAGCGCCCTGAGCAACTCGTAGGGATCGCCGGGATGCACACCGTGCGTGGCCAGATCGCCGGACACGTAAGCCCGGGCCAGTCCCAGATCCCCGGGCGCAGTGGCCAGATACGTCGTACCACGCGGTGTAAGCAACTCCAGGCCGAGCGGAGCGTCCTCGGGTCCGGCCGTGCTTCCGTCGTAGGCGCTGAAGCGCAGCGGCAGGTTTCCACCCGCGAAGACTTCCAGAATCTCGGCCAGCGTGAGCTTTCCGGCCGGCGCCTGTGCCGCGTGTTCCTTGAAAGTCGTCATCGTCTCTGCACCGCCTTCGCATAAAGATCGAGCAGCCGTGAATCTGGATCGTATGCCTTCTTCACGATCTTGTAGGTTTCACCGCCGTACAGATCGTCGAACTCTTCGCGGCTGTAATACGAATCCGAGTACAACGATTTGTGACCATCGAGTTCGCCGACCTTGTTTTCGATCAACCTGTTGGTATGGCCTTCACTGGGGCCGACCGGCACCGACGACCAGAACCCGACGTTGACGTAGGTGTGGTTCGGCCGAAGCGGATACAGCGGCCACGCGCCGTCTGATCCGGTGTCATCGCGAAGTCGCAACGGGCACAGCCAGATCGGCTCGATCGGCACGTTGTCGAGGAACCAGTGCAGGAACTCCGCGACCCGTCCGATCGGCACCTCGACATCTTGTACGACGCGTTCGCGCGGCGGTCGCCCGTTGCGCTGCTCGATCCGGTCGGCGATGTCGAACCGCTGGTCGAGCGCGATCAGCTTCCAGTAGAAGCTGCTGCGTCGATACCGTCGCGGCCACCACCGACGGATCCGCGGATCCTGGACGCCGAACGCCCGTGAGCACCAGAACCAGTCGGTGTCCCAGCGCCACAGGTAGTCGTGGACCGTCAACCGGTCGTGCTTCTCGGCGCCGTCGTGCTGTATCGAGCGGTAGTAGATCTGCTGACCGGTGTAGTCGCTGACGGGCCCGGGTGTGGTGGTCTTGAATCCGAGTGTCAGGTAGGCCTCGTCGGCGGAGAACACCACCCCGTCGAGATAGTCGACGGGAGTGCCGTCATAGCCGCAGGTCTCGACGATGCGTTCCATCGTGGCGACCAGGTCCTCGATGGTGTTGAACCGCAGGTGGCGCAGCGTGACGAACGGCTGAACGGCTTCCAGCTCGATCTTCAACCGAACCGAATAGCCCAATGTGCCATAGGAATTGGGAAACGCCCGGTACAGGTCGGTGTTCTGGTTCGGCGACGCGGTGACGACATCGCCGGTGCCGGTGAGGATGTCCATCTCCAACACCGACTCGTGTGGCAGGCCGTTGCGGAACGACGTGGACTCGATACCGAGCCCGGTGACCGCTCCACCGAGCGTGATCGTCTTCAGCTGCGGTACGACCAACGGCGACAAGCCGTATGGCAGCGTCGCGGCGACAAGATCTTCGTACGTGCACATACCGGCCACATCGGCGGTGCGCGCGTCGGGGTCCACCGCGATGACACCGGTCAACCCCGAGACGTCCAGACCCTTCGCGGTGGTCTTGGCCCGCGCACGGAACAGGTTCGACGTGGGTTTGGCCAGGCGAACGGTGGCATCGGGCGGAATTGCACGGTAGCTATTAAGCAGCCGCCGCACGCCCGCGGCATGAACAGCCCGTGCGTCGGTTCGGGCAACAGACACGGATATACGCTAGTCCGCGGTCGCAGGCGATGCGACCGCATGGAACTTCTACCAAGGAGCGTGCACCGATGGGACAGGTCAGCGCATCGAGCACCGTCTTGATCGACGCGGCGCCGGAGGCGGTGCTCTCGGCGGTTGCGGACTACGCGAACGTGCGTCCGAGGATCCTGTCGCCGCAGTACAGCGACTACAAGGTGCTCGAGGGCGGACAGGGCGCGGGCACGGTGGCCAGCTGGAAGCTGCAGGCGACCAAATCGCGGGTGCGCGACGTCAAGGCCGAGGTCGACGTGGCCGGCCACACGGTCATCGAGAAGGACGCCAACTCCTCGATGATCACCAACTGGACCGTCGCGCCGGCGGGTTCCGGATCCTCGGTGACCGTCAAGACGTCATGGCAGGGCGCGGGCGGGATCGGCGGCTTCTTCGAGAAGACGTTCGCGCCGCTGGGGCTGCGCAAGATCCAGTCCGAGGTGTTGGAGAACCTGAAGAAGCAGCTCGAGGGATGACCTTAAGAGGTTGATTCCACGCACGTGGTGCGTGCGATCAACCCGTTAGGCGACTAACTGGAGCCCAGGAAGCCCGCGATGCCGCGCACGACGGCGTCGGCGTACTTCTGCCGCCCCTCCGGCGTCTTCATCAGCGCCGAGTCGACCGGGTTCTTCATGTTGCCCAGCTCGACCAGGATCGACGGGTACTGGGCGAGGTTCAGGCCCGCGATGTCCGATCGCGGGTTGAGGCCATTGGAGCCGATGTAGGTCGACGGCACGAAGCCGGACGCCTGCAACTGGTCGCGCATGATGCCCGCGAACCGGGGAGACGGCCCCGCCTGCGCATCGTTGAGCGGCGGGGACGAGTACAGGACATGGAATCCGCGTCCGGTCGGCGGGCCGCCGTCGGCATGGATGCTCACGATCGCGTTCGGCTTGATCGAGTTCGCCAGCGCGGCGCGTTCGTCGACGCACGGACCCAGCCCGGTGTCGTCGCCGCGCGACATGGCGGTACGCACACCCAGCGCGTGCAGGGCCTGGCGGACCCGCAGCGTGGTCTCCCACGCGAACGTGTGCTCGGCGTAGCCGTCCTCGGTGGACGTGCCGCTGGCCTGGCAGTCCTTGGTGCCGCCGCGGCCGGTCGGCACCTGCTTGCTGATCGAGGCGTCGTTGGCGCCGTTGTGACCAGGGTCGAGGAACACGATCTTGCCCGCGATGTTGGCGGGCGCGGCCTCGGCCTCGAAGGCGGGGCTGACGAGCGTCGATGCGGCGACGAGTAATCCGGTCGCCACCGCGGCGCAGCCGCGCAATGCTCCGGTGGCGCCGACACGCAGGCGGGCAGGCACGGCCGTCACCGTAACCGCACCGACGACTACGCTGAAAGCTCAAACGGCCGCGAGCCGAGGACAGAAACCAAGTCGAGACCGGACCGCAACTAAGACGCAAGGGGACCACTCATGCAACCGCAAGGCCAACCCGATATGTCCGCGCTGCTCGCGCAGGCCCAGCAGGTCCAGCAGCAGCTGATGGAGGCGCAGGAGGCGCTGGCCAACGCCGAGGTGCACGGTCAGGCCGGCGGCGGCCTGGTGCAGGTCACGATGAGGGGCAGCGGCGAGGTGATCGCCGTGTCGATCGATCCGAAGGTCGTGGATCCCGAAGACATCGAGACGCTGCAGGATCTCGTGGTCGGCGCCATCTCCGATGCCTCCAAGCAGGTCACCATCCTCGCCCACGACCGGCTCGGGCCGCTCGCGGGCGGGACGGGCAACCTCGGTATCCCGGGAATGTAATTGTTCCTCCATGTTTGAAGGACCCGTCCAGGATCTGATCGACGAGCTCGGCAAGCTGCCCGGCATCGGGCCGAAGAGCGCTCAGCGGATCGCCTTTCACCTGCTGTCGGTGGAGCCGCCCGACATCGACCGGTTGACCGCCGTGCTGAACAAGGTGCGCGACGGGGTGAAATTCTGTGCGGTGTGCGGCAACGTCTCCGACGACGACCGCTGTCGCATCTGCAGCGATTCCCGGCGCGATGCATCCTTGGTCTGCGTGGTCGAGGAGCCGAAAGACGTGCAGGCCGTCGAGCGCACCCGCGAGTTCCGCGGGCGCTATCACGTGCTGGGCGGCGCCCTGGATCCGCTCTCCGGGGTGGGGCCCGAACAGCTGCGAATCCGCGAGCTGCTCAACAGGATCGGTGAGCGCGTCGACGGGGTGGACGTCACCGAGGTGATCATCGCGACCGACCCCAACACCGAGGGTGAGGCGACGGCGACGTATCTCGTGCGCATGCTGCGCGACATCCCGGGGCTGACGGTGACGCGGATCGCGTCCGGTCTGCCGATGGGCGGTGACCTGGAGTTCGCCGATGAGCTGACGCTCGGCCGCGCGCTGGCCGGCCGACGCGCGATGGCATAGCCGAGGAAGGAAGTTCATGCCGGACGACGAATTCAAGGTCGAGGTGGAGCTCGGCGCCGAGCACCGGCTCTCGTTCTGGGACAAGTTGCGAACCCTGGATCTAGACGACAATGCGCGCGAGCGGCTCGGATCGCGGGTCACCGTCACCCGCGACGGCGATCGCATCCAGCTGTACACCACGACCTTGGCCGACGCGCAGGAGGCCGAGCGCACGGTGCGCGCATTGGTGTCCGACGACGGCGTGGACGCGCAGTACACCCTGAGCCGGTGGGACTCCGCGAGCCAGGAGTGGGTGGACCCGGTCAGCGGGCAGGAGGTGCCCGACGATGCGCCGGAGGTACCGCCCCCGGATCCGGGCTACGTGATCCTCGAGGCGTACAAGCCCGAGTTCCTGCGCGACCTCGGGCTGTAACTTCCGAGCCGCGAAATTGCATTCCAGCAGGCCTCTTCTCGCACTTTCGCTGCTGGAACGCCATTTCGCGGAAAGTTGTCGATGGCCGCGGGCGGCTCGACGGGCTCAGACTCGCCGGGGTGCGGCGAGTCGTTCGCGTCGAAGCTGTTCGACTTCGTCGATCTTCAGGGGCGCCAGCTCACCGACCACCCGGCTCAGCAGGTGGTCGGCCAGCTCCGGATTGCGGGCCAGGCACGGGCCGTGCATGTACGTCGCGACGACGCTGCCCTGCACCGCACCGTCGAAACCGTCACCGTCGCGGTTCCCTGCCCCCTTGATGACCTTGCCGAGCGGGCGTGCCTCGGCACCGAGAACTGTTCCGCCGCGGTGGTTTTCGAAGCCCGTCAGCCGCTCGAAGAGACCGGCGAGCAGGGGTTCGGACACCACTTCGCCGATCGTGCGCGTGTCCTGCGGTGAGGTCGTTACATCGAGCAGGCCGACACCGTCGACGCGTTCACCCGACGAAGTCTCGTACCAGTGCCCCAGCACCTGGATGGCCGCGCAGATCGCCAGCACCGGCGCACCCCGCGCGGCCGCCTGTTGCAATCCGGGATACCGCAGTAGGTGCTTGGTCGCCAGGCGCTGCGCATAGTCCTCCGCGCCGCCGAGCGTGTACAGGTCCAGCTCCGAAGGCACCGGGTCGTCCAGCGTGATCTCGACGGTCTCGGCGTCAAACCCGCGCAGCCGCAGACGTTGTCGCAACACGACGGAGTTGCCGCCGTCACCGTAGGTTCCCATCACATCGGGCAGTACCAACCCGATGCGCACCGCCGACTCACCCACCGCGACGCTCCAACGCCCGGTTCAACTGCAGGAACGCGGTGTAGTTGGCGATCACCTCGACGTGTCCGGGCGGGCACGACGCGATCGCCGCGAGGGTGTCGTGCACCAGTGTGTGCTCGACACCCGCGTAACCCAGCCGCACCGCGAGGTCGGTGCCCCGCTCGCCTGCGGC
This sequence comes from Mycobacterium lehmannii, assembly GCF_001499925.1. Lineage (NCBI taxonomy): Bacteria > Bacillati > Actinomycetota > Actinomycetes > Mycobacteriales > Mycobacteriaceae > Mycobacterium > Mycobacterium lehmannii. The sequence goes on along the minus strand of NZ_LQIR01000028.1, from coordinate 20,436 downwards.
CACCACGTGGGTGTCCTCGAAGTGCTCAAAGCGGACGTCCCACAGCCATGACAGGTCCTCGCCGTCGGGCACCTGGCCGTTGACCGAGATCACCACGCCCGCACCGTGTTTGTCGACCATTGACAGCGCTTCTTGCCAGCCCGCCGGGTTCTTCGCCAACAGCACCCGGGCGGTGTGCTCGCCGAGACGCACGGTGCGGTAGCGCCCGGCGACCTCGTCGACCTCCGACACCGCGGCCACCGCAGCCGCCGGATCGGCGCCCATCGCGACCGCCGCCGCCACGGCCTGTGTGGCGTTGCCGCGGTTGACGGAGCCGGGCAACGACAGCGTCATCGGCAGCGAAAACCCGTCCGGCCCATAGATGTTGGTGTCATCGAACCACCAATGCGGGCTGGGCCGTTTGAAATCGGTTCCAGTGGAACGCCAGTCGCGGCTCTTACCGCCGTCGCGCAGGATGATCTCGCCGGACCGCGGGCAGCTCACCGAGTCGTTGGCCCAGCTTCCGCCGGCGGCGACCCACACCACGTTGGGGCTGTCGTATGCGGCCGAGGTCATCAGCACGTCGTCACAGTTGGCGACCACGACGGCCGACGGGTGACGGGTTAGTCCGGCGCGCAGGGTGCGCTCGATGTGGTTGATCTCGCCGACGCGGTCCAGCTGATCGCGGGACAGGTTCAGCAGCACGATCACCTTCGGGTCGACCGCCTCGGCGACGTGCGGGACGTGCATCTCGTCGACCTCGAGGGCGGCAAGGGGCGCCTCTCGTGCGGCGGCCAGCGCGGCCACCAGCCCGGCGTCCATGTTCGCGCCGGTGTCGTTGGTGGCGACGTTCGAGTGTCCCCGGCCTCCCGGCTCGGCGGGGGCGATGGTGCGCAGCGCCGCGGCGATCATCCGGGTGGTCGTCGACTTGCCGTTGGTCCCGGTGACCACCACGGTGCGACGGCCCGCGCCGAGCTGGCGCAGCAGCGACTTGTCGAGCGCCAGCGCGACCAGCCCGCCGATCATCGCGCCCGCACCGCGCCCGGTGACCCGCGACGCCCAGCGGGCGCCCGCGCCGGCCCCGAGGGCGAGCCGTCCACGTGTCGTGACCACCCCGGCAGTTTAAGTAGCCGACACGCTGACGGGCGATTCGGCGAGGTCCCGGCTTTGTCACACCACCGTGTCATCCTGACGACGTGGGCCTAACGGACGCCGGAGGTCACCGGCCGAGCGGCTCTGACGCCGAGAATCGGCCGGGCTGGGGCCGGCCGGCGGAACACGCCGGATCGGGTTGGGCGGTCGTCGACGTGGAGACCTCCGGGTTCCGACCGGGGCAGGCCCGCATCGTCAGCATCGCCGCGCTCGCCCTCGGCGACGACGGCAACGTCGAACAGAGCCTGTACAGCCTGCTCAATCCCGGTGTCGATCCTGGTCCGACACACGTACACGGTCTGACGGCCGACATGTTGGAGGGCCAGCCGACCTTCGGCGACATCGTCGACCACCTCGTCGAGCTGCTTGACGGCCGCACGCTGGTGGCGCACAACGTCGGCTTCGACTACTCGTTCCTGGCCGCCGAGGCCGAGTTGGTCAACCGCGAGCTGCCCACCGACACCGTGATGTGCACGGTCGAGCTGGCGCGCAGGCTGGACCTGGGCACCGAGAACCTGCGGCTCGAGACGCTGGCCGCGCACTGGGGGATCAGCCAGATCCGGCCGCACGACGCCCTCGACGACGCGCTGGTGCTCGCCCAGATCCTCAAACCGGTGCTCGTGCGGGCGCGGGAACGCAAGGTCTGGCTGCCGGTGCACCCGGTATCCCGCAGGCGCTGGCCCAACGGCGTCGTCACCCACGACGAGCTGCGCCCGCTCAAGGCGGTCGCATCCCGCCTCCCGTGCCCCTACCTCAACCCGGGCCGGTACGTCGCCGGGCGACCGCTGGTGCAGGGCATGCGGATCGCGCTGTCGGCCGAGGTCGAACGCACCCACGAAGAGCTCATCGAACGGATCCTGCACGCCGGGCTGGCCTACACCGAGACCGTCGACACCGAGACCTCGCTGGTGCTTTGCAACGACGCCCAACCCGCTCAGGGCAAGGGCTACCACGCCAGGGAGTTGGGTGTCCCGCTGACCTCCGACGCCGAATTCATGCGCGCGATCGACGGCGTCGTCGGCGGTACCGGGATCGAGGACTTCTCCGACACCACCCTCGCAGGCGACCAGTTCGCGCTGTTCTAACCGATCCCAGAGATCAGCGTGCGGCCCTGTTGACCGCCGAGACCACCGCCCGCAGCGATGCGGTGGTGATCGAAGTCGCGATGCCGACACCCCAGACGGTCGTTCCACCGATCGACGCCTCGACGTAGGCCGCGGCTTGCGCCTCTTCACCCGCCGACAGCGCGTGCTCGGAGTAGTCGAGCACCGACACGTCGAACCCGATGGCGCCCAACGCATCAACGAACGCGGCCAGCGGACCGTTGCCGGCGCCGACGATCTCGCGCTCGACGCCGTCGACTTTCACCACCGCCTCGATGGTGTCGGTGCCGCCATCCACCTCCGCCGCCGTCACCTTCTGGCGGATGCGTTCGAGTGGACGGATCGGCGCCAGGTACTCCTCGGCGAAGACGTCCCACATTTCCTTCGGGGACACCTCGCCGCCCTCGCCGTCGGTGATCTTCTGGATCGCCTGGCTGAACTCGATCTGCAGCCGCCGCGGAAGTGCCAGACCGTGATCGGCCTTCATGATGTAGGCGACGCCGCCCTTCCCGGACTGCGAGTTCACCCGGATGACGGCCTCGTAGGTGCGACCGACGTCCTTCGGGTCGATCGGCAGATAGGGCACCTGCCACAGGATGTCGTCGGCGTCCTTGTCCGCGGCGTCGGCGTCGACCTTCATCTGGTCCAGGCCCTTGTTGATGGCGTCCTGGTGGCTGCCCGAGAACGCGGTGTAGACCAGATCGCCGCCGTACGGGTGGCGTTCGTGCACCGGCAGCTGGTTGCAGTACTCGACGGTGCGACGGATCTCATCGATGTTCGAGAAGTCGATCTGCGGGTCGACGCCGCGCGAGAACATGTTGAGCCCCAGTGTCACCAGGCAGACGTTCCCGGTGCGCTCGCCGTTGCCGAACAGGCACCCCTCGATCCGGTCGGCGCCGGCCTGATAGCCCAATTCGGCTGCGGCAACGGCGGTTCCGCGATCGTTGTGCGGATGCAGACTCAAGATGATGCTGTCGCGGGGGGCCAGGTGGCGGTGCATCCACTCGATCGAGTCGGCGTACACGTTCGGGGTCGCCATTTCTACCGTCGCTGGCAGGTTGACGATCAGCGGCGCGTCGGGCGTCGGCTCGATGATCTCGGCGACGGCGTTGCACACGTCGACCGCGTACTCCAGTTCGGTGCCCGTGTAGGACTCCGGCGAGTACTCGAACCGCCACTGGGTGCCCGGATACTTCTTCGCTTCCTCGACGCACATCCGCGCGCCGTCGGTGGCGATCGCCTTGACCGCGTCGCGCTCGGCGCGGAACACCACGCGCCGCTGCAGGATCGACGTCGAGTTGTAGAAGTGCACGATCGCGCGGGGCGCGCCCTCGCAGGCCTGGAATGTCCGCTCGATCAGTTCCGGGCGGCACTGTGTCAGCACCTGGATGGTGACGTCGTCGGGGATGACGCCTTCGGTGATGATCTCGCGAACGAAGTCGAAGTCGGTCTGGCTGGCCGACGGGAAGCCGACCTCGATCTCCTTGTAGCCCATGCGCACCAGCAGGTCGAACATGCGGCGCTTGCGCTGCGGGCTCATCGGGTCGATCAGCGCCTGGTTGCCGTCGCGCAGGTCGACCGCACACCACATCGGCGCGGAGTCGATGACCTTGTCCGGCCAGGTGCGGTCGAACGGAACCGCCGCTGTTTCTGTCGCCGGGCTCCCGCCCGGCACCTCTTCGGCGAAGCTGCGATACCGGTTGACCGGCATCGCCGAACCGCGCTGGGTGTTCCACGGCGGCTGGCCGGGGTTGGGCGGGCCGGACGGCTTGGTGATCTGACGGACCGACGAGAACGCGTCAGGGGAGTCCGGCGAGGGTTTCGAGAACGTGGTCACGGTATTGCTCCGGGAGTTTGAAGGGGGACTCGACCGGCGCATCGCGAACACCCGCGACGGGAAGCCGGTCTGATCAGACCCCGTCGCGGCTGCCGAGAAGGAGCACCCGCTGCACGTCGCACACTGTACTCCGCACCCGCGAGCGCAACAAAATGCCAATCGTGGTCGTCGCTAGGCCTGCGTGACCTGTGTGACGAATCCGGCGCTGGCTAGAGTTGCGGCGGTGATGACTCTTGATCGGCGATGGTGGGTGGCGATCGCCGTCGTGGTGATCGCGATCGTGTCCCTGGTCTACAGCCAACTGCAGCAACCGCCCGAAGAATGCCGTCCGGTGCTCGATTTCCTCGAATACAACAAGCAGCAGAACGAGCTGATCAGCTCGAAGAGCGAGGGCGCCGAGGGGCCGCCGACCGCGGCCGAAGAGCTGGCATACCGGGAGTGGGCCAACGGGCTCTCCGAGCGCGCACGCAAGATCGACACCCCCGAGCTGCGGTTCACCGCGGTGGAAGTCGCCGATCTCGCCGGCCTGTTCGTCCAGAAGATGCCCCAGGCGCGCGCGGAGACGGAGTCCCCGGCGCCGGGTGCGCCCACGCCGCAGATCTACTACGAGATGTCGGCGCTCGACAATCAGTTACGGCGCAAGCTCGCCGAGCTGTCCGAGGCCTGCACCAACTGAGCACCTCCTACGATGCGGGGCATGTGCACCCGCGTCGTCTACCTCGGAACCGATAACCGCAACATCACCGGTCGCTCCATGGACTGGAAGTCGGAGATCCAGACCAATCTGTGGGCGTTGCCGCGCGGCGTCCACCGAACCGGCCAGGCCGGCCCCGGCTCCGCGGAGTGGACGTCGAAGTACGGCAGCGTCGTCGCGACCGGCTACGACATCAGCACGACCGACGGCGTGAACGAGGCCGGACTCGTGGTCAACCTGCTGTGGCTGGCCGAATCGGTCTATCCCACCCAAACCGAACCGGGTCCGGCGGTCTCGTTGGCGCTGTGGGGTCAGTACGTGCTGGACAACTTCGCGACGGTGGCCGAGGCCGTGCAGGCGTTGAGCGCGACGCCGCTGCGGGTGGCCACCGCGCAGGTGCCCGGTGAGGAGCGGATGGCGACGCTGCACCTGGCGATGTCCGACGCGAGCGGCGACAGCGCGATCGTCGAGTACATCGACGGCGAGCAGGTCATCCACCACGGCAGCCAGTACCGGGTGATGACGAATTCGCCGACCTTCGACAAGCAGCTCGCGATCAGCGAGTACTGGAAGCAGATCGGCGGCACCGCGATGCTGCCGGGGACCAACCGCGCCGCGGACCGGTTCGTGCGGGCGTCGTTCTACATCGACGCGGTGCCCAAGACCGACGACCCGCTGCTGGCCGCCGCGACGGTGCTCAGCGTCGTGCGCAACGCGTCGGTGCCGTACGGAATCTCCACACCCGAGGAGCCGAACATCTCGACCACCCGTTGGCGCACGGTCGTCGACCACAAGGCGCTGCGGTACTTCTTCGAGTCCGCACTCTCGCCGAACACGTTCTGGGTCGAGCTGGGCAACCTCGACTTCTCACCCGGCGCCCCGTCGCTGCGGCTGCCACTCGGCGAGGGTGAGAAGACGATCTACGCCGGCGATGCCAGCGCGAACTTCACCGAAGCCGACCCGTTCCCGTTCCTCGGAGTGCCCTGATCGCCGACGGTTCCTGTCGGGCCCACCACGGGCGAAAGAAATCCGGTGCGCACAGCCCTTATCCTTGTTGGGATCCTTCCCAGCACTTGAAAGGCTTGATCAGTGGCGCTCGTCGTGCAGAAGTACGGCGGATCCTCGGTTGCCGACGCCGAGCGGATCCGACGCGTGGCCGAGCGGATCGTCGAGACGCGGAAGCAGGGCAACGACGTCGTCGTGGTGGTCTCGGCGATGGGCGACACCACCGACGAACTGCTCGACCTGGCCAACCAGGTATGCCCCGCGCCGCCGCCGCGCGAGATGGACATGCTGCTGACGGCCGGTGAGCGCATCTCCAACGCGCTGGTCGCGATGGCCATCCACTCGCTTGGCGCGCAGGCGCGCTCGTTCACCGGTTCGCAGGCCGGCGTGATCACCACCGGCATCCACGGCAACGCGAAGATCATCGACGTCACCCCCGGCCGGCTGCGTGACGCGCTGGACGAGGGGGTGATCGTCCTGGTCGCCGGCTTCCAGGGCGTCAGTCAGGACAGCAAGGACGTCACCACGCTGGGACGCGGTGGCTCGGACACCACCGCCGTGGCGCTGGCCGCAGCGCTGAAGGCCGACGTCTGCGAGATCTACACCGACGTCGACGGCATCTTCACCGCGGACCCGCGAATCGTGCCCAACGCCCACCACCTCGACCAGGTCAGCTTCGAGGAGATGCTGGAGATGGCCGCCTGCGGCGCCAAGGTGCTGATGCTGCGCTGCGTGGAGTACGCCCGGCGCTACAACGTGCCGATACGCGTGCGCTCGTCATATTCGGACAACCCCGGCACCCTGGTGACCGGATCAATGGAGGACATTCCCGTGGAAGACGCCATTCTGACCGGAGTCGCACACGACCGCAGTGAGGCCAAGGTCACCGTGGTCGGTATCCCCGACGTGCCGGGTTATGCCGCCAAGGTGTTCCGCGCCATCGCCGACGCCGACATCAACATCGACATGGTGTTGCAGAACATCTCGAAGGTCGAGGACGGCAAGACCGACATCACGTTCACCTGCCCGCGGGACAACGGGCCGGCCGCGGTGCAGAAGCTGTCCTCGCTGCAGAGCGAGATCGGTTTCACCGGGGTGCTGTACGACGACCTCATCGGCAAGGTCTCGCTGGTGGGCGCCGGTATGAAGAGCCATCCCGGGGTGACCGCCAAGTTCTGCGAGACGTTGGCCGAAGTCGGGGTCAACATCGACCTGATCTCCACCTCGGAGATCCGGATCTCGGTGCTGGTCAAGGACACCGATCTGGACAAGGCCGTCGCCGCGCTGCACGAGGCGTTCGGCCTGGGCGGCGACGAGCAGGCCATGGTGTACGCGGGGACGGGACGATAATGGTCAATCTAGGTGTGGTCGGCGCGACCGGTCAGGTCGGCCAGGTGATGCGAACGCTGTTGGAAGAGCGGGACTTTCCGGCGACAAGTGTGCGGTTCTTCGCCTCGGCGCGGTCGCAGGGCAAGAAGCTCTCCTTCCGCGGGCAGGAGATCGAGGTCGAGGACGCCGCGACCGCCGATCCCGCGGGCCTGGACATCGCGTTGTTCTCCGCAGGGGCGACGATGTCGCGCGTGCAGGCGCCGCGCTTCGCCGAAGCCGGTGCGATCGTGGTCGACAACTCGTCGGCATGGCGCAAGGACCCCGACGTTCCGCTGGTGGTCAGCGAGGTGAACTTCGCGCGCGACGTGCGGGGCGTCACCCTCAAGAAGGGCATCATCGCGAACCCGAACTGCACCACGATGGCCGCGATGCCGGTGCTCAAGCCGCTGCACGACGAGGCGGGTCTGGTGCGGATGATCGCCTCGACGTATCAGGCGGTGTCGGGCAGCGGCGTGGCCGGTGTGGAGGAGTTGTTCGATCAGGCCAGCGCGGTGGTGAACAGCAGCCGGGACTTGGTCGCCGACGGGTCCGCGGTCGATTTCCCCGCGCCGTCGAAATACGTGGCACCGATCGCGTTCAACGTCGTCCCGCTGGCCGGGTCGTACGTCGACGACGACTCCGGTGAAACCGACGAGGATCAGAAGCTGCGCAACGAGACCCGCAAGATCCTGGACATCCCGGACCTGGCGGTCAGCGGTACGTGTGTGCGGGTCCCGGTGTACACGGGCCATTCGCTGTCGCTGAACGTCGAATTTTCGCAATCGCTTTCGGTGCAGCGGGCGACCGAGTTGTTGGGAGCGGCGCCTGGCGTGACGCTCGTCGACGTCCCGACGCCGCTGGCCGCGGCCGGGGCGGACGACTCGCTGGTCGGACGCATCCGGCAGGATCCCGGCGTGCCCGACGGACGCGGACTGGCACTGTTCGTGTCCGGGGACAACCTTCGCAAGGGCGCGGCACTCAACACGATTCAGATCGCCGAACTGCTGGCCGCCGAACTCTGACGCCGCGGCGAGATTGCAACTACGCAGACAAAGTGCGAGTAACCGTCTGCATGAGTGCAATCTCGGTGGTGCTGGCCGTCGTCTGCGCACCGCCGCCGGCCGCCGCTCAGCCCGCCCCGGTGCCCGATCCGGTGCTGCCGCCGCTGGCGCCCGGCCAGGTGATCAGGATCGGTCCGACGGCCGGAACCGGCACCCCGACACGCGAATACGGTATCGGCGCCACCGATCTGTGCGAGTTCATGGAGTTTCCCAGCGGCATCCTGCAGGTGTGCGGCGACAGTTTCGCCGGACAGGGAGTCGGCTACGGAGGGTGGTTCTCGCCGATCGCGTTGCACGTCGAGACGGAGTCGATTGACGACCCGGGTGGTGTGCGCTACGACGGCGTGACCGGAACCGACCGTCCGCTGCTGGCCGATCCGACCCCTGCGGGCATGTCCCAACTGCCTGCGGGCGTCGTCCAGATCAACCGGCAGAACTACCTGATGGTCACCACTGTGCGGGAACTGGACCCGGTGACGTCACGGCTGGTGAAAGCCGACCCGGCACAGGGGAACTGGCCGACGCTGCCGGACTCCGAGCGCCCCGCGTCCTACGCCGAGGGCAGACAGTCGCAGATCAGCGGCTACTACGACCCGATTCCGCGCACCGACTCCGAAACCGGGTGGGTGTACATCGTGGCCAACAACTTCGACCGCAGTGCGCCGCTGGTGCTGTACCGGGCCACGCCACAGGAGTTCGAGGACCGGTCGAGTTGGCAAGGCTGGTCGGCTGATTCCGGTTGGGGTAACCCGCCGACACCGCTGTGGCCGGACGCGGTCGGCGAGATGAGCATCCGCCAGATCGACGGCAAAACCGTGCTGTCGTACTTCAACGCCACCACCGGGAACATGGAGATGCGGGTGGCTAATGACCCCACCGGGCTGGGCGCCGCGCCGGTGACGACCGTCGTCGTGGCGTCCGAATGGCCGGATCCCGCTGACCACCTCGGGCCGCCGGAGAGCAACCGGCTGGCCCAGCCGTACGGCGGCTACATCTCACCGGGTTCGACGCTCGACGAGGTACGGGTGTTCGTCAGCCAGTGGAACACCGGACCGCGCGGCGGGGCGCCGTACCGGGTGATCCAGTTCGCGGTCAACCCGTTCAAGCCCTGATCAGGCGACGCTGCCAACCTGCTGAGCCGACTCACCGATCGTGGCGCCGGCGTCGCCGACGATCGTCCGCATCAACGCCTGGTGCTCGCGGTCGCCGCGAGCGATCGCCCTGGCGATGCCGCCGGGCAGCGCGACCGCGGCCGCACTGCGGGTCAGGTTCACGGGTAGCCGCACCACCGGGTACCACGGCACATGGGGGCGCAGGCCCAGTGCGCGCATCGTGCGGGGGCCCAGAAAGCCACTCGTGACCGAAAGATGTTGCGCGCGTGCGATACGACGCCGGATCGCGGGCATGGTGTCGTAATGCCAGATCATCGGGTCGTCGGCCATCGGAACCGCAAGCTGCCTCGACGACTCGTCGGGCTCGGCGAGTGCGCCCAGGGTGTGATAAAGCACGCGGATGCTGTCGCGGAACCCGCGCGGCAGCCACTCGTCCTCCACACCCATCAACCATCCGACATAGCGGGTCAAGTGGGCGACGGCGTCGTAATCTCTGGGCCGCAACACGATTCCCATCCCCACCACACCGACGGCAGGTGCGACGAGTGCGCCGATCAGCGTCGCCGCCATATCGGTCTGGTTGATCGGGACACCCCAGTCGTCGGCGCGCCAGTCGGGCATCGCAGACACATGCCTGCGCACCAGTCCGTGAATCAGCCGAACCCGCAGAGTAGACCGGTAGCCGACGCCCAGGTGTTCGAGACCACCGTCGGAGATGACGTCCATCGCCCACTGCATCGTCTCGGCGAAGCGCTTGTTCGACCCCTTCTCCAGGGCGCCGGTGCGCAACAGCGTCTTGTTGAAACCCGAGAACTGGTAGCCGCCGAGAAGCGATACGTCACGTGCGACGTACATGCCGTCGGCGCCGCCGCGACGCAGCGCTTCTGCACCGCGGCGCAGCTTCACCGGATCCACCCAGTCGGGCAGCGTCTCCACGGCCGTGAAGAATTCGCGCAACGGTTCCGGGGCGTCGGGAACCGCATCGACGCCGTAGGTGAGCGCCCGGTCGAACAACGGCCGCGCCTGCTTCACGCCGACGCCTGACATCCACTCGACGAGGCGGTCCATCGGTTCGTCTCCGACGGTCAGCCGCTCGCCGAGCCTGCGCCACTGCGCTGGTGTGGGTTCACCGATGGCCAGCGCCTTGGCGATGACGCGGATGCCGGCAGGCACGGCGCGAGGCCGCTCCGGATGTCGCGTCGGGATCGGACGCTGCATGGTCTCGGTTCCCTTCCAGCCAAACTGACAACGCGTGTAGTCGAAACTATTCTGCGGGGTGACCGGTGTCAATCGCCGCTTTCACAGCCCGCTCACAGGTGCCGCATGACGTGCTCATCGAAACAGCTCGCATGATGGCAGCCATGACCGAAACACCATCCGAACCCGCCACCACTCCAGTGGCCGCGGCACCTCACCAGGACCACGTCGCCACGCGGCGCTCCAAGCTCGGCGCCGCTGCCGCCTGGGTGGGCATCGTCGCCGGCATCGTCTTCATCGTCGCGGTGATCTTCTTCTCCGGTTTCATCCTCGGTTCGCATTCGGGCGGCCATCACCGCGGCCATCACGGCGGCCACGACCGCGACGTCGCGATCTTCCATCGCGGACCGCCGCCGGGCGGCCCGATGGGTCCCGGCGGGACGTTCGGCCGCCCGCCGTTCGGCGGACCGGGAAACTCGCAGGGGCCACGCTTCGCGCCCCCCGAACCGCCACAGTCACCCGAGACTCCGGCCACCACGGCGCCGTCGCGCCCGTAACGACTGGCGCGACGGATATCGTCGTTTCGGCCGATATGCGGCTTTTTATCGATCTGAGTGCACACCAGAGCCGAGTATGTGGCGGGAGCGGAAGTGCTTGGCCCACAACGCTATCGGGCATGCCTCGCAACGGTGTCAAAGCCGTGGCGGGGACGGCAACTGGGACGGGTCTCTTGCCGAATACCAGCAGACTGGCATGATCGAGCCCATGAGCATTGAGGTCAAGTACACCGCAGAGTCCACCGCGTCCGGAGGCGGCCGTGACGGCCACGTCCGGTCCTCCGACGGCAAGATCGATCTCGACACCCGCCCGCCCAAGGAGCTCGGCGGCAGCGGCGAGGGCGTCAACCCCGAGCTGCTGTTCTCGTCGGGTTACGCGGCATGCTTCCTCGGCGCGCTGCGGCTGCAGGCCAAAAACAACAAGATCGACATCGACGAGGCCACCTCGATCACCGCGCAGGTCGGCTTCGGACCGGACTCCGATGGCGGCTTCGGGCTCACGGCTCACCTGATCGGCTACCTGCCGGGCCTCGAGCAGAGCGTGGCCGACGACCTGATGGCCAAGGCACACGACTTCTGCCCGTACTCGAAGGCCACTCGCGGCAACATCGACGTCAAGTTGTCCGCGAAGGTCTGACCGGTGCGGGCGGTCGCCGCGGCGGGCGTCGGCGTGGCCATCGGGCTGTCGGTCATGGCACCCGCCGGCCCCGCCGCAGCGCGCCCCTCCGATCCGGGCGTGGTCAACTACGCCGTACTGCCTAAGGGCTCGGTGGGCAATATCGTCGGCGCCACAATGCGATTCGAGTCGTTGTTCACCGAGCCGGTGCAGACCTTCTCGGTCGACCTACCCGCGTGCAACAACTGGGCGGACATCGGCCTGCCCGACGTCTACGCCGACCCGGATCTGGCGTCGTTCAACGGTGCGGTGGCCCAGGAGTCGCCGGCGGACGCCACGCATCTGGTCAAACAGGCGGTCGGCGTGTTCGCGACCGCCGACGCTGCCGACCGCGCCTTCCGTCGCGTGGTCGACCGCACCGGCGGCTGCAACGGGCAGACCACCGCGATGCACCTGGACAACTTCACGACCCAGGTGTGGACCTTCACCGGCGGGCCGACCACGGCGACGGACGCCGACTGGGTCAAACAGGAGGCGGGCACGGACCGGCGCTGTTTCACCACCACGCGCAAGCGCGAGAACGTCCTGCTGCAGGCGAAGGTCTGCCAGTCCGGTAACGGCGGCCCAGCGGTCAATGCGCTGGCCGGGGCGATGCAGAACACCCTCGGCCAGTAACTCGGGGCGGGGTGAAGGTCCTCGTAACGAAGGCGTCATCCAAAAAGCGCTGGATTTGTCGGTCCCGTCTGGAAGATGGTGGAAGGGGCGAGCGGTCCACTCCCGGAAGGGGATGGTTGGAATGACCTTCACCATCACGTCCGAGGTAAGCGACGCGCACCCGCCCCCCAGCCCCTGCACCGAGCTGACCAGCGCCGATGCCGCTGCTCGCCAGGTCGGCGCCGGTTGTCTGCGCGACGGCCCGGTGGGCCGGGTCGGACTCGAGATCGAGGCGCACTGCTTCGATCTGACCGATCCCACGCGCAGGCCCGGCTGGGACGAGCTCACCGCCACCATCGCCGGCCTGCCACCATTACCGGGGGGCAGCCGGGTCACCGTCGAACCCGGCGGCGCCGTGGAACTGTCTGGTCCGCCACTCGCGGGACCGCTCGCCGCGATCGACGCGATGGTCGGCGACCGCATCGTGCTGTGCGCTGCGTTCGCCGGCGCCGGGTTCGGGTTGGTGTCGCTGGGCGCCGATCCGCTGCGGCCGCCACAGCGAGTCAACCCGGGCGCGCGGTACCGCGCGATGGAGGCGTTCTTCGCCGCCAGCGGCACCCCTGCCGCCGGTGCGGCGATGATGACCTCGACCGCTTCGGTGCAGGTCAACCTCGATGCGGGCCCCCGTGACGGCTGGGCGGACCGGGTGCGGCTCGCGCATGCGCTCGGGCCGACGATGATCGCGATCACCGCGAACTCACCACTGCTGAGCGGAGAAAACCCCGGCTGGCAGTCGGCTCGCCAGCGCGTGTGGAGCCACCTGGATTCGGCCCGCTGCGGCCCGGTCCTCGGCGAGAACGGCGAGGACCCGGCCAGCGACTGGGCCCGGTATGCGATGAAGGCTCCGGTGATGCTCGTCAACCACGCCGACGCCGACGCCGAACCGGTCCCCGACTGGGTGCCGTTCGCCGACTGGGCCGAGGGGCGGGTCGCGCTCGGCGGCCGCCGTCCCACCGCCGCCGACCTCGACTATCACCTGACCACATTGTTCCCTCCGGTCCGCCCGCGGCAGTGGCTGGAGATCCGCTATCTCGACAGCGTGCCGGACACCATCTGGCCTGCGGTCGCGTTCACGCTGGTCACCCTGCTCGACGACCCGACAGCCACCGAGCTGGCCGCCGAAGCCACCGAACCCGTCGCCACCGCATGGGATCAGGCCGCCCACATCGGCCTGGCCGACCCCCGGTTGCAGGAATCCGCGCAGCGGTGCGTGCGGGCGGCCGCCGAACGCGCGCCTGCCGAGCTCGCGGAATCGATGCAGCGGTTGGTGCGTTCGGTCGAACAGGGACGCTGTCCGGCCGACGACTTCCGCGACCGCGCCGCACGACACGGGATCGCGCCCGCGGTCACGCAACTGGCACGAGGGGAACTGTGACACCTCGCGAAACCATCGCGCGCGAACTCACCAGGGCACGTCAGCGCACGCTGCGTCTCGTCGACTTCGACGACGCGGAGCTGGGCCGTCAGTACAGCCCGCTGATGAGCCCGTTGGTGTGGGACCTCGCGCACATCGGGCAGCAGGAGGAGCTGTGGCTGCTGCGCGACGGAAACCCGGAGCGGCCCGGCATGCTGAGCCCCGACGTCGAACGTCTCTACGACGCGTTCGTCAACTCCCGCGCCAGCCGCGTGAACCTGCCGCTGCTTCCGCCCTCGGATGCCAGGGCGTATTGCGCGACGGTGCGCGACAAGGTACTCGACACGCTGGACGTCCTACCCGACGACGATCCCGGTTTCGCCTTCGGCCTGGTGATCAGCCACGAGAACCAGCACGACGAAACCATGCTGCAGGCGCTGAGCCTGCGAACCGGGCCACCGTTGCTCGACACCGGAGCTGCGCTTCCCGAAGGCCGCCAGAACGTCGCGGGCACATCGGTCCTGGTGCCCGGGGGCGAGTTCGTGCTCGGCGTCGACGCGACCACCGAACCGTACTCACTGGACAACGAACGCCCGGCACACGTCGTCGACGTACCCGCCTTCCGCATCGGACGCGTCCCGGTCACCAACGGCGAATGGCGCAGGTTCATCGACGACGGCGGATACGACCAACCCCGGTGGTGGTCGGAGCGCGGGTGGCAGCACCGGAACGAAGCGGATCTGACGGCGCCGCAGTTCTGGAATCCGGACGGAACCCGCACCCGGTTCGGCCACGTCGAGGAGATCCCCGAAGCCGAGCCGGTCCAGCACGTCACGTTCTTCGAAGCCGAGGCGTACGCAGCGTGGGCGGGCGCCCGGCTGCCCACCGAGGTGGAATGGGAGAAGGCCTGCGCGTGGGATCCGGCCGTCGGCGCGCGTCGGCGTTATCCGTGGGGCACAACGGAACCCACCGCGGCGCTGGCCAACCTCGGCGGCGACGCGCTGCGTCCGGCGCCCGTCGGCGCCTACCCGGCCGGCGCGTCGGCCTACGGCGCCGAACAGATGCTGGGCGAAGTGTGGGAGTGGACGACGTCGCCGCTGCGCCCATGGCCGGGATTCACGCCGATGATCTACGACCGCTACTCTCAGCCCTTCTTCGAAGGTGTTGGGGCTGGCGACTACAACGTGCTGCGCGGCGGATCGTGGGCGGTCGCGTCGACGATCCTGCGGCCCAGTTTCCGCAACTGGGACCACCCGATCCGACGTCAGATCTTCTCGGGCGTCCGACTGGCTTGGGACGCGTGATGTGCAGGCATCTCGGGTGGCTCGGCGAACCGGTTTCGGTGGCGTCGCTGACCCTTGAGCCCGCTAACGGCCTTCTGGTGCAGTCGTATTCACCGCGCAGGCAGAAACACGGGCTGATGAACGCCGACGGGTGGGGTGTGGGTTTCTTCGACGGCGCGACACCGCGGCGCTGGCGCAGCGCGACGCCGATGTGGGGGGACGCCTCGCTCGCCTCGGTCGCGCCCGCGCTACGCAGCGGTTGTATCGTCGCCGCGGTGCGATCTGCAAGCATCGGCATGCCGATCGAGGCGACCGCGGTCGCACCGTTCACCGACGGGCATTGGCTGCTCTCCCACAACGGACTCGTCGACCGCGACGTTCTCCCGCTGTCGGCCGCCGCCGAGTCCACCAACGACAGCGCCCTGCTCGCCGCGCTCATCTTCGACCGCGGGCTGGACGCGCTGGGCGACACCATCGTCGAGGTCGCCGCGGCCGACCCGAACGCGCGGCTGAACATTCTGGCGGGCAACGGATCACGACTGGTCGCCACGACATGGGGCGACACGCTGTCCGTGCTGCGACGTCCCGACGGCGTGGTCCTGGCCAGCGAGCCGTACGACGACGACCCCGCCTGGGAGGAGATCCCGGACCGGCACCTCGTCGAGGTCACACCGTCAGGCGTGCAACTCGCCGCACTGAAAGGAGCCTGATGGCGCGGGGAGCGGATCACGCGGGCACGCTGTCGTTGTCGAACCACCTGTCGGCGGACTCGGCAGCGAACGCGCTGCGCCGCGACGTTCTCGATGGCTTGACGTCGAGACCGAAGTCATTGCCGCCCAAGTGGTTCTACGATGCGATTGGCAGTGACCTGTTCGATCAGATCACGCGGTTGCCCGAGTACTACCCGACGCGTGCCGAGGCCGAGATCCTCAGAAACCGATCGGCCGACATCGCCGCGGCCTCCGGCGCCGACACACTGGTCGAACTGGGCAGCGGCACGTCGGAGAAGACCCGCATGCTGCTCGACGCGCTACGTGACCGCGGGTCGTTGCGCCGTTTCATCCCGTTCGACGTCGACGCGAGCGTGCTGGCCGCCGCGGGTTCGGCGTTACAGGCCGAGTATCCCGGCCTCGAGATCGAAGCCGTCTGTGGGGATTTCGAGAAGCATCTGGACAAGATCCCCCATGTCGGGCGCCGCCTGGTCGCGTTCCTCGGCTCGACGATCGGCAACCTCACCGCAGGCCCGCGCGGCGACTTCCTCGCCGCCCTTTCCGACACCCTGCAACCCGGCGACAGCCTGCTGATAGGCACCGATCTGGTGAAGGACGCCGACCGGTTGGTGCGCGCGTACGACGACAGCGCGGGGGTGACCGCGCGCTTCAACCGCAACGTGCTCGCCGTCGTCAACCGTGAGCTGGACGCCGATTTCGACCTCGAGAAGTTCGCACACGTCGCGGTGTGGAACGCCGGTGACGAGCGCATCGAAATGTGGCTGCGCGCCACCGAAGCGCAGCGGGTGCGCGTGCGCGATCTCGAGCTGACAGTCGAGTTCGACGCCGGTGAGGCGATGCTGACCGAGGTGTCCTGCAAATTCCGGCGCGAGGGTGTGGAAGCCGAACTCGGCGCCGCCGGGCTTCGGATGACCCATTGGTGGACCGACGCCGCTGGCGACTTCGGGCTGTCGCTGTCGACGAAATGAGCCTCGCCGATCGGTGGCGGGCGGCCAGGCCTGCGGTGGCCGGAATCCACCTGGACAGCGCCGCCTGTTCGCGTCAGAGCGTCGCGGCGATCGACGCGGCCGTGCAGCACGCGCGCCACGAAGCAGAAGTCGGCGGTTACGTCGCAGCCGAGGCGGCCGTCCCGGTGCTCGACGCCGGACGCGCCGCGCTCGCCGCCCTGACCGGTTTGGCGAGCACCGACTTCGTGTTCACCACCGGCGCGAACAACGCGTTGGACCTGCTGCTCGGCGCGTGGCCCGGACAGCGGACCCTGGCCTGCCTGCCCGGCGAGTACGGGCCGAACCTGGCGATCATGGCCGCCAACGGTTTCGCCGTCCGCGCGCTGCCCGCCGACGACCACGGGCGACTCGACGTCCCGGCGGCAACGCGCCAACTGGGCACCGACCCGCCCGCGCTGGTGCACCTGACGGCGCTGGCCAGTCACCGCGGGCTGGCGCAGCCGGTGTCGGCGCTGGCCGCCACGTGCCGCGAACTCGGTGTGCCGCTGGTCGTCGACGCTGCCCAGGCGCTGGGGCATCTGGACTGCGCGGTGACACCTGCGGCGATCTACGGTTCGTCGCGCAAGTGGATCGCCGGCCCGCGGGGCGTGGGGTTCCTTGGCATCCATCGCGAGCTCGCGGAGCGGCTGCGCCCACGCCTGCCGCCGCCGGAGTGGAACCTGCCCCTGTCCGTCCTGCAGCGCTTGGAGCACGGCGAGGCAAATATCGCTGCCCGAGTGGGCTTCTCGGTGGCGCTCGGAGAGCATCTGGCCGACGGACCGGCCCCGGTGCGGGCCCGGCTGGCAGAGGTGGGCCGGATGACCCGCGACGCCGTGGCCGCCCTCGACCGATGGCGGGTCGTCGAGTCGCGCGATGAATCGACCGCGATCACCACGCTGGTCCCCACCGACGGCGCCGATCCGCGCAAGGTCCGCGCCTGGCTGATCGCCGAACACCGCATCGTCACCACGTTCGCCGATGTGCAGCGAGCCCCGTTCGAGATGACCACGCCGGTGCTGCGGGCGTCACCGCATGTGGACGTCACCGAAGAGGAGCTCGCGCGGTTCGCCGCGGCCCTGGCCGTCGCGAGGTGAGGGGTCAAGCGGTCAGGCGCACCAGCAGCGTCGCCCGGTAATCCGACAGGGGCGGGATGTCCTCGGGTGTGCGGGGATACGGGTCGAGCGCCTGCAACGTGAGTGCGTAATCGCCGGTCTGCACGGTCTGCCGGTTCTGCCCGGGCGCGGGGTTGGTGTTGAACTCGACGGTCTGCTCGCCGGATCGCCCGTCGTCGACCACGACGACGACTCGCGCCTGCCCAGTCCAGAAGCACTCGACCTCGGTCGGGCACCGCGAATCCTCCGGTACCTCGGTGAACCGTAGTCGCAGCGGCTCGCCGGCGATGTCGGCTTGCTGTCCGCCTGCGAGCACGAAGGGGCGATCCAGCACGGCGTCGACGGTGTCCGCGCGCGCGTGCTGACCGCCGTGGCAGCCGGTCGCCAGCGCCACCAGCACCAGTGACGGCAACAAGAAACCGCGCACGGCCACTCTCACTCGTCGAATCCCTCGCCCCAGGTGTGGACGGGTTCGTTGCTGTGCATGCGCTCGCAGTAGCGGCGCAGCATCTCCGCGAGCGCGACGGGCCGCGCCATACCGCGCTCCTGCAGCGCGCGCACCGTCGCGACCTGCCAGGTGGCGCCGTTGCGGCCGGTCTTGGCGCGTCCCTCGACGACCCCGAGGTACCGGTCGCGCACCTCGGCGGCGACCTCCCAGCGGCGCAAGCCCTCGTCGGCCATGGGCAGCAGTTCGCGCAGTACCAACTCGTCGGCGGTCACCTCGCCGTAGCCGGGCCAGTACAGCCGGGTATCCATACCGTGCTGGGCGGCGGTGACGAAATTGTGTTGTGCCGCAGCAAAACTCATCTTTGTCCACAGCGGCCGCTCCTCCTCGGACAGCGCCCGCAGCGTGCCGTAGTAGAAGGCGGCGTTGGCCATCATGTCGACGACGGTCGGGCCCGCGGGCAGCACCCGGTTTTCCACGCGCAGATGCGGGCGGCCGTTCACGACGTCGTACACCGGCCGGTTCCACCGGTAGATGGTGCCGTTGTGCAGCCGCAGCTCGGAGAGCCTGGGCGTGCGGCCCTCGGCGAGCTCACGGACCGGGTCCTCATCGGACAGCTCGGGCAGCAGCGACGGGAAGTAGCGCACGTTCTCCTCGAACAGGTCGAAGATCGACGTGATCCAGCGTTCCCCGAACCACACCCGCGGCCGGACGCCTTGGGCCTTGAGTTCGTCGGGCCGGGTGTCGGTGGCCTGGGCGAACAGCTCGATGCGGGTCTCGGCCCACAGTTCGTGGCCGAAGAAGTACGGGGAGTTGGCGCCCAGCGCCACCTGCGGACCGGCCAGCACCTGAGCGGCGTTCCAGTTCTGCGCGAAGTCGCCCGGCGACACCTGAAGGTGCAATTGCATGCTCGTACACGCCGACTCGGGTGCGATGGTGGCGGTCTGCAGGCTCAGCCGTTCCGGCCCGACGATGTCGATCAGGATGTCCTCGCCGCGGGCGGTGAAGATCGAGTCGTTGAGCGCCTGGTACCGCGTCGACTCGCTCATCCACCGGCCCGCGAGGTGCTCGGGCAGCAACGTCGGCAAAATCCCGATCATCACGATGTGCGCGTCGTGCCGGTTGGCCTTCGTCTCGGCCGCATTGAGGCTCGCCCGGACATCGGTCTCCAGGTCGAGCGCGGCGCGCCCGGGCAACCGCCGCGGCGGCACATTGAATTCGATGTTGTAAGCGCCCAATTCGGTCTGATACGCCGGATCGGCGATCGCGCGCAGGACCTCGGCGTTGCTCATCGCGGGCTGATAGGCCGAGTCGACGAGGTTGCACTCGATCTCCATCCCGGTCAGCGGCCGCTCGAAATCGAAGCTCGACTGGGCGAGCATCGTCTCGAAGACGTCGAGGCACTGCTGCACCTTGCGGCGGTACTCCCGGCGGTGCGCGCCGCTGTAACCGGTGCCCTTCACTTCCTCACCCACATCGCCATTGTCCATCGTCGGCGAGCGTCCGTAGTAAGAGAACTATGTCGCGTGTTGTGCGTGGTAAGTGCGACGTCCCCCTGTTGTCGTTAGAGGGCTTGGTGTCCCAAGACAACGAGGAGGACGTCGTGTCTAAGAGTAGGGCTTTGTCGCGTGGAGATAAACGCCGTAACGCCCGATTGGCCCGGTTGCGGGAGTTGGTGCCGGTTGGTTATGCCGTGTTGGGTATTGATCTGGCTGATGTGAAGCAGGTGGTGGTGCTCACTGATTTGGATTCGCGGGTGCTGGCGCGTCAGCGGGTCTCGGCTAAGGCCTGGGATCTGGGGCCGGTGCTGCGATGGGCCCGTCGGGTGGCCGTTCAACACGGATTTGCCGGTGTGACGGTGGGTTGTGAACCGACCGGTCATCGTTGGCGGGTACTCGAACAGCTTGCCGCCCAACATGACATGCCTTTTGTGTGTGTGAATCCGATGTTGGTGGGCCGGGCCCGCGAAACCGAGGATTACACCCGCGATAAAAGCGACGACAAGGACGCGATGGTGATCGCGCGGCTGGTGGCCCAGCTCAACTGTTACATCCCTGAACGTGCCGACCAGATCTGGGCGCGGCTGCGTCAGCTCGGAGCACGCCGCGAACGGTTGATTACCGAGTCGAC
>NZ_LQIR01000027.1:0-41905 GCF_001499925.1 Mycobacterium lehmannii | reverse complement strand
AAAACAGGGCATGGCAAAAAACAACAACAAACAAAAACCACCAAACACACTATTGAGTTCTCAAACAACACACCCGCTTTTGGGGCAACCCTGCCAGTCTATACCGATCTGGACAGAGACGTCAAACCCCGTCCGCCAGTCCGATTGGCCTGGGGCCGTGGGCTTCTCACAAGAGGATACGCCAGTTCCGAACAAACCCCAAAGCGGGTCCCGGGGCCAGGGACACAGTTCGCGGCAGCCCGGCGGTGCCGGTCAGGCTACGCGCTCGATTTCGGCGCCCAAGCTCTGGAGATTCTCGACAAACAGCGGATAACCGCGGTCGATGTGGAAGACGTCGTGGACCTCGGTATCGCCGTCGGCGACCAGCCCGGCCAGGACGAGCCCGGCACCGGCCCGGATATCGGACGACCAGACCGGCGCACTGGAGAGCTGCGGGATACCCCTGACCACCGCGTGATGGCCGTCGGTCCTGGCATCGGCTCCCAGGCGCACCATTTCCTCGACGAATCGGAAGCGGGCTTCGAAGACGTTCTCGGTGATCATCGACGTGCCGTCGGCGATCGACGCCAGGGCGATCGCCATCGGCTGCAGGTCCGTCGGGAAACCGGGGAACGGAAGCGTCGCGACGTTCACCGCCTTCGGACGCTCGTACTGGACCACCCGGAACCCGTCGTCGGACTGCGTCACGGTGGCGCCGGCGTCGTGCAGCTTGTGCAGGACCAGCTGCAGGTGCTGCGGGTCCACGCCGGTCACGGAGATATCGCCGTGCGTCATCGCGGCGGCGATTCCCCACGTCGCCGCCACGATCCGGTCGCCGATCACCCGGTGCTCGGTCGGATGCAGCCGGTCAACGCCGGTGATCGTCATCGTCGGGGTGCCCGCGCCGGAAATCTGGGCGCCCATCTGGTTGAGCATCGCGCAGAGATCGACGACGTCGGGTTCGCGCGCGGCATTGTGGATGGTCGTGACACCCTCGGCGACGACGGCCGCCATCAGAATATTCTCGGTGGCACCGACGGAGGGAAACTCCAGCTGGATCTCGGCGCCGCGGAGGTGGTCGGCCTCGGCCACCACACAACCGTGCTCGATGTTGCACCGCGCACCCAGCTGGCGCAGGCCGGCCTGATGCATGTCCAACGGTCGCGACCCGATCGCGTCGCCGCCCGGCAGCGCGACTTTGGCTCGCTTGCACCGGCCGACGAGCGGCCCCAATACGCACACTGAAGCGCGGAACTGACGAACGGCGGCAAAGTCGGCGTCGTACTTGGGTTCGTCGGGCGAGGTGATCCGGACGACGTCGCCGTTCAGCTCGACGGTGGCCCCGAGACCCCGCAGCACCTCGGCCATCAGTGGTACGTCGAGGATGTCCGGGCAATTCGTGATCGTGCTGGTGCCTTCAGCCAGCAGGGTCGCGGCCATCAGCTTCAAGACGCTGTTCTTTGCTCCCCCGACGGCAACTTCGCCAGATAACCGGTTTCCGCCGGTCACCACGAATCGCTCGCTCACGCGGGTAAGTCTAAACAGCGCCGCGGGCCATGTCAGTTTCCTCGGCCACGGGTTCCGGTACGGTTTGACCATGGCGGTCCATCTCACCCGGATATACACGCGTACGGGCGATGACGGCACCACGGGCCTGAGCGATTTCAGCAGGGTGTCAAAGAATGACGCCCGCCTCGTGGCGTATGCCGACTGCGACGAAGTCAACGCCGCCATCGGCGTTGCCATCGCCCTGGGAAGTCCCACCGAGCAAACGTCGAAGGTGCTCAAGCAAATTCAGAACGACCTCTTCGATGCGGGCGCTGACCTTTCGACTCCGGTGGTCGAGAACCCCGAACACCCGCCGCTGCGCATCACTCAAAGCTATATCGACCGACTCGAAGCCTGGTGCGACGAGTTCAACGAGCCGCTACCCGCGCTGAATTCGTTTGTGCTGCCCGGCGGTAGTCCCCTATCCGCGTTATTGCACGTCGCTCGCACGGTTGCCCGCCGCGCTGAGCGATCGGCCTGGGCAGCGGTCGAGTATCACGGCGATTCGATCACCGTGCTACCCGCGAAATACCTGAACAGGCTGTCGGATCTGCTCTTCATCCTGTCCCGCGCTGCCAACCCACAGGGCGACGTGCTGTGGCAACCGGGCGGTCCGGCAACGGATTAGAAGCTTCGGCGCCGCGCGCGAGGCGACGGCCGGGACTCCAGCCAGGACAGAAACGCCGTCAGCGCACCACGATCCAGCGCGATCTCGTAGCCGCGACGACGTTCAGGGCTGGTATCACGCAGCTCCAGAACCACGATTTCGTCGGTCATGATGTCGTACTCGTCGCCGCGCGGACCGCGGCGCGACACGATCTCCAGGCCGCGGCGGCTCAGCCGACGGTCGGGCCACCAGCGCAGACTCGACAACCGGTAGAAGCCGGCTTCGCCACCGCGATAACGCATTACACCGTGGCGCCAGCCCTGGCCACCGACAGCCGGCACGTCCCGCAAAATCCCTGCGGTACCGCCTACCTGCCGTAGCTTCCACAGCCGGTAGGACAGCGCGATCACGACGAAAAGCAGCACGCAGATCAGCGCGACCATGATGAACATGAGCGCGCTCATCTGTCTATCCCGTCGCTCCGCTCGCCCAGGCGCCGACCGCTAGTCGATCTGGCCCAGGGCGCGAAGCCTGGCTCGACCTTTTGCCGCGACTGCGGGATCGTCGGATTCGGAGTCCTGCCGCGCACGGTCGCTATCGATCTCGGATTCGAGTTCGGCGGACTCCGCAAGGATGATCACGCCTTCACCGGTGACCGACATGAACCCGCCGTCGACGGCGATGCGCAGATCCTCCTCGCCCTCTCGCTCGACGCGCACCATGGCGTCGTCGACGAGCTGAGCAACCAACGGGATATGGCGGGGCAAGATGCCGATCTCACCCGCAGTGGTGCGGGTGAACACGAACGTCGCCTTGCCCGACCAGATTTCCCGCTCGACGGCGACAATGTCGACGTCCAGATCTGCCATCGCTATTCGTCCTTGTCGGAATCGTCGCCCTTGTCGGCGTCGCCGTTCGAGTCCGTCTGAGCGGGGGCGCCGTCACCGCCGCCGGCATCCATCTTGGCGCCGAGGCTTTCTGCCTTCTTCTCCAGATCCTCGAGACCGCCGATGAGGAAGAACGCCTGCTCCGGCAGATGGTCGAAGTCGCCCTTGGTCAGCTTGTCGAACGCTTCGATGGTCTCCTTCAGCGGAACCGTCGAGCCGGGCTGCCCGGTGAACTGCTCGGCCGCCATCATGTTCTGCGACAGGAAGCGCTCGATCCGACGGGCGCGCTGCACCAGCTGCTTGTCCTCTTCGGCCAACTCGTCGATACCGAGGATCGCGATGATGTCCTGAAGGTCCTTGTAGCGCTGCAGGATCCGGATGACCTCTTGGGCGACGCGGTAGTGCTCGTCGCCGACCACGCTCGGGTCGAGGATCGTCGAGCTGGACGCCAGCGGGTCCACCGCCGGGAAGATGCCCTTGGAGAACACCGAACGGCTCAACTCCGTGGTGGCGTCGAGGTGGGCGAACGTCGTCGCGGGCGCCGGGTCGGTGTAGTCGTCGGCGGGCACGTACACGGCCTGCATCGAGGTGATCGAGTGGCCTCGGGTCGAGGTGATGCGCTCCTGCAGCTCACCCATCTCGTCGGCGAGCGTCGGCTGATAGCCCACCGCCGAAGGCATGCGGCCCAGCAGCGTCGAAACCTCCGAACCCGCCTGGGTGAATCGGAAGATGTTGTCGATGAACAGCAGCACGTCCTGGCCCTGCTCGTCACGGAAGAACTCGGCCATCGTCAACGCGGACAACGCGACTCGCATACGAGTGCCCGGCGGCTCGTCCATCTGGCCGAACACCAGCGCGGTGTCCTTGAGCACGTCGGCGTCGGCGAGCTCGACCCACAGGTCGTTGCCCTCGCGGGTGCGCTCGCCCACACCGGCGAACACCGAGGTACCGCCGAAGTTGCGGGCGATGCGGTTGATCATCTCCTGAATCAGAACGGTCTTGCCGACGCCGGCACCACCGAACAATGCGATCTTGCCGCCGCGGACGTAAGGGGTCAGCAGGTCGACGACCTTCAGGCCCGTCTCCAGCATCTCGGTCTTGGGTTCGAGCTGATCGAACGCAGGCGGCTTGCGGTGGATCGACCAGCGGTCGAAGTCCTTGCCGTAGCCGGGCTCGTCGAGGCAGTCGCCCAACGCGTTGAACACGTGGCCCTTGACGCCGTCGCCGACCGGCACCGAGATCGAGCTGCCGGTGTCGGTCACCTCGACACCACGCACCAGGCCGTCGGTCGGCTGCATCGAGATGCAGCGCACGAGGTTGTCGCCGAGGTGCTGGGCGACCTCGAGGGTCAGCGTCTTGGCCAGGTCCTTGTAACCGATCTCGGCGTGCAGCGCGTTGAACAGTTCCGGCACGGAACCGCGCGGGAACTCGACGTCGACGACGGGGCCGGTGACACGTACGACGCGGCCCGCGGTGTCGGTGCTGGTCGCTTTTTCAGCAGTAGCAGTCATTGTCTTCTTCGCTTTCTGGGGCTACTTCTTGGCGGCGTCCGCAAGCGCGTTCGCGCCACCGACGATTTCGCTGATTTCCTGGGTGATCTGAGATTGCCGTTCGCGGTTGGCCATCAAGGTCAGGTCCTTGATGAGATCGTCGGCGTTGTCGGTCGCCGACTTCATGGCGCGCCGGCGAGAAGCCGACTCCGACGCCGCCGCCTCGAGCAGCGCGGCGAAGATGCGGGTGGAGATGTACCGGGGCAACAGTGCGCCGAAGAGAGTTTCGGCATCCGGTTCGAAGGAGAACAGCGTCTGCAGTCCGGGGTCTTCTTCGCTGTACTCCACCACCATCGGTGCGATCCGGCGTGCGATCGCAGACTGCGACAGCATCGACCTGAATTCGGTGAAGACGATGTGCAGTTCGTCGACTCCGAGGACGTTGTCGGCACCGGGGTCGTCGCCTTCGTCGTCCATGCCGGCCGTGAACGCGTCGACCAGCGTGCTCGCGATCTCCTGAGCGTTTTCGTAGTCGGGCCGCTCGGAGAAGCCGGTCCACGACTCCTGGATGTCCCAGTTGCGGAAGCTGTAGTACCCGAGAGCTTTACGACCCACCACGTACAGGATCGGTTCCTTGCCCTCCGAACGAAGAAGGGCAAACAGCTCCTCGGACCTCCGGAAGATGTTCGCGTTGTACGCACCGGCGAGACCTCGGTCCGACGACACCACCAACACGGCGGCCCGCCGGGGATTCTCACGCGGGACGAGCAGCGGGTGATCGAGTGCGCTCGCGCTCGCGAGTTCGGTGAGCATGTTCGTGATCTCGCGGTCGTAGGGCCGAGCCGCCTCGACTCGGGCCTGCGCCTTGGCGATTCGCGACGTCGCGATCAGCTCCTGGGCTTTGGTGATCTTTTTGATCGAGCCCGCGGAGCGGATGCGGCCGCGCAATTCGCGCAGTGTGGCAGCCATCTGTGTTCAGGCCTTACTTCTTCTTCGGTGCGGGCTTGCGGACCTTCACCGATTCCTTTTCGACGTCTTCCTCGTCCATCGCCTCGACATGCTCGTCGGGCACGACCGAGCTGCCGTCGGTGGTGGCGAAGCCCTTCTTGAAGTCGTTGACGACCTTCTCGAGCTTCTCCTCCAGTTCCTCGGAGAGCTTCTTGCTCTCCCGGATCTCCTTGAGGATGCCCTCCTGCGACCCCTTCACGTGGTCGAGGAATTCCCGCTCGAACTTCTGAACGTCTTCGACGGGAACGGAATCCAGGTGACCCCTGGTGCCGAGGAAGATCGCGACCACCTGTTCCTCGACGGGCATCGGGCTGCTCTGCGGTTGCTTGAGCAACTCGACGAGCCGGGCGCCGCGGTCGAGCTGCGCCTTCGAGGTCTCGTCCAGATCGGAGGCGAACGCAGCGAACGACTCGAGTTCGCGGTACTGCGACAGGTCCAGACGCAGCGACCCGGCCACCTCCTTCATCGCCTTGATCTGTGCGGCGCCACCGACACGCGACACCGAGACACCCACGTTGATGGCCGGCCGCACACCCTGGTTGAACAGGTCGGTCTCCAGGAAGCACTGACCGTCGGTGATCGAGATGACGTTGGTCGGGATGTACGCCGAGATGTCATTGGCCTTGGTCTCGATGATCGGCAGACCGGTCAACGAACCGCCGCCGAGCTCATCGGAGAGCTTTGCGCAGCGCTCCAGCAGCCGGGAGTGCAGGTAGAACACATCGCCCGGGTACGCCTCGCGGCCCGGCGGGCGACGCAGCAGCAGCGAGATCGCGCGGTACGCCTCGGCCTGCTTGGTCAGGTCGTCGAAGACGATGAGCACGTGCTTGCCGTCGTACATCCAGTGCTGAGCGATCGACGAGCCCGTGTACGGCGCAAGCCATTTGAACCCGGCCGAGTCCGACGCCGGCGCGGCGACGATCGTCGTGTACTCCATGGCGCCGCCCTCTTCGAGGGTCTGGCGCACGCTGGCGATCGTGGTGCCCTTCTGCCCGATCGCCACGTACACACAGCGGACCTGCTGATCGGGATCGCCGGACTCCCAGTTCTGCCGCTGGTTGAGGATGGTGTCCACACACACCGCGGTCTTACCGGTCTTGCGGTCGCCGATGATCAGCTGACGCTGGCCGCGACCGATCGGGGTCTGCGAGTCGATGGCCTTGATGCCCGTCTGCAACGGCTCGCTCACGCCCTGGCGCTGCACCACCGACGGCGCCTGGAGCTCGAGCGCGCGCCGTTCGGTCGTCTCGATCTCGCCGCGGCCGTCGATCGGCTGGCCCAGCGGGTTGACCACGCGACCGAGGAAGGCGTCGCCCACCGGCACCGAGAGGACCTCGCCGGTGCGCTTCACCTGCTGGCCTTCTTCGATCTTCTCGAAGTCACCGAGGATGACGGCACCGATGCTGTGCTCGTCGAGGTTCAGTGCCACGCCCAGCACGCCGCCGGGGAACTCGAGCAGCTCCTGGGTCATCACCGACGGGAGACCCTCGACGTGAGCGATGCCGTCGCCGGCGTCGATGACGGTGCCGATCTCTTCGCGCTCGGTGTCCGCCTCGAAGCCGGAGACATACTCCTCGATCGCGCCCTGGATCTCATCCGCCGAGATCGTCAACTCTGCCATGGTGTTCTTCCTACTTCGTGTGTGGGTCTTGGTGTGGTGGGTCAGTCGGGTAACCGGGTCTCGGCCGCCGCCAGCTTCGACGCCAGCGACCCGTCGATCACCTCGTCGCCGACGGCGATCGTCAAGCCGCCGAGCAGTTCGGGGTTGACGTCGAGCTGAATCGACACCGGACGGTCGTAGATACGGGTGAGCAGTTCGGTGAGCCGCTCGCTCTGGGCGTCGCTGAGCTCAGCGGCCGCGCGAACCTGCGCCACGACCTCACCGCGCCGCGAGACAGCCAGGTTCGCGAGTTCGCGAACGGCCTCGTCGGCGCGCTCCCCGTGCAGCAGATCGAGCGTCTGACGCAGCAGGTCGGCGGTGTTCTTGCTCGCCCGTCGCCCAAGCACGTTGTTCAGCAACCCGATTCGTCCCTCGAGCGGGGCGGTGTATTCACCCAGCAACGAGATCAGGCGCGGCTCAGAATCGAGGATGCGGCTGAACCGGAACAGCTGATCTTCGACGTCCTCGATCTGACCCTCCCCCTCGGCCCGCACCAGAAGTGCCAACCGGGCGAGGTGCTGGAAGCTGTGAATCAGATCGGACGTGGCCGACCAGCGCTGCGACACAGCGGTTTTGATCAGGTCGAGCGCGGAGTCCGAGACCTGGCCCGAGAGCAACCGCTCGACGAGCTGAACCTTGGGCTCATCAGCGCTGGAGGGATCGGCCAAATGCCGGGAGAGCACGGGCTCGCGGCGCAACAGTTTCGAGGTGGACGCCAGATCGTCGGCCAGCCGCGTCAGCGCTTCCCCGTCCAGACCGTCGGCCACCCCGTCGAACCGCTCGACCAGCTGAGCCAGGGAGTCGCGGCTGGCGGCACGAAGCTTCGCCGTGACGACGTCGGTGAACGTCGTCGTCGACGGGGCCATCTCGTCGAGCTCGGCGAGGAAGCGGTCGACAGTCGCGGATTGTTCGGAGCTATCGGAGACGAAGTCGCGCACCAGGTCGCCTGCCCGCTGCACCGATTCGGCACCGAGGCTCTGCCGGAGCTCGCGAACGAGCTGTTGGCGCAGAAGCTGAACCTGTTGCGCCCCTAGCGTCTTGATGCGCTCCAGCTCGACGTCGGCCTGCGCGCGCAGCTGCTCGGCGAT
Organism: Mycobacterium lehmannii; assembly: GCF_001499925.1. Taxonomy (NCBI): domain Bacteria; kingdom Bacillati; phylum Actinomycetota; class Actinomycetes; order Mycobacteriales; family Mycobacteriaceae; genus Mycobacterium; species Mycobacterium lehmannii. The sequence continues at coordinate 33,638 of NZ_LQIR01000027.1, read as the reverse complement.
GATCTCGGCATCCCTGCGAGCCTCTTCGATCACCTGTGCGGCCTCGGCCTTGGCCTGTTCCAGAGCTTTTGCGTGCTCGGTATCGGCGTCGGCCACCTTCTTCTCGGCCTCGGCGTGTTCGGTCAGCTGATCGCGGATCGTCTCCTGCTGGGTCCTCATCATGTTGCGCACCGGCGGCACGACAAACTTCACGATCAGGAACACAATAAGGATGAAGCCGATGAATTGGCCGATAAAGGTCGACATGCGTCAGCGCTCCCGTCCTGTCGCGACCGGCACCGTGCGCGTCGCCACGTCGACGCCGAGCACCCGACTAGCGAGGTTGGCGGCCAACGTCTCCACCGACGACTGGAGATCGGTCGTCAGTGCCCGCGACTGCTGCGTGAGCTGTTCGTTCGCCTGCTGCAGAAGTGTCGAGACTTCCGCGTTGGCGCGGGCCCGCGCGTCGTCGACGATCTTGCGACCCTCTGCACGGGCCTCTTCACGGACCGACGTCGCCTCGCGGCGGGCGTCCGCCATCACATTGCGATAGTCGGCGTCCGCGGCTGCCCTCAGTTGGGCTGCCCGTCGATTGTCCTCGGCCGTCTTGAACACCATCGCCTCGCGCTCGTGCAGGACCCGAGAAATCGGGGGCACGACCCACTTGGCGATCACTCCGAGCACGATCAAAAAGATCAGCAGCACGAAGATGAAGGTGCCGTTGGGGATGAGGAAGTTGCTCTGACCGCCTCCCTCAGCCGCCAACAGAACGACGTTCGAGTCAGCCATGGCCGGCTTTAACCTCCGACCGGCGTGGCGAACACGAACAGCGCCATGAACGCCAGGTTGATGAAGTACATGGCCTCCACCAGACCCACCGTGATGAAGAACGGCACGAACAGACGACCCTGAGCTTCGGGCTGGCGGGCTACGCCGTTGACCAGAGCGCTACCGACGACACCGTCGCCGATCGCGGCACCGATGGCGCCGCCGCCCAGAAGAAGTCCACCGCCGATGAGCGCTCCGGCAGCGATAGTGGGATCCATTCCTTATCCTCCTTGATTTCTGGTAGCAGTCCTACCAGGTGGTTTTGTCGAGCATTTACACGTGGTCAGTGATGTTCATCCTCAAGCTCCATCGACTGACCGAAGTACAGGATCGTCAGCAGCGCGAAGATGAACGCCTGGATGGCGCCGATGAACAATTCGAACGACTTCCACAGGGCATTCGGTGCCCACAGGATGTACGCCGGAAACAGGGCGATGATCGTGACCATGATGCCGCCGGCGAAGACGTTGCCGAAAAGTCGGAGTGACAACGAGACTGGCTTGGCGAGCTCTTCGACGAGGTTGATCGGGGCGAGGAACGACACGTGCCCCTTGAGCAGTCGCACGGGGTGGCCGAGCGGACCGCGGCGCCAGAACCCGGCGGCGTGATAGCAGATGAATACGAACAGGCCGAGCGCCAACACGAAGTTGATGTCGGCGGCCGCGGGTTTGAGCAGTTCGTGAATCCCGGTCTCGTCGCTGTACTGCCACGGAAAGACCGACAGCCAGTTCGCGATCAGGATGTAGACGAACAGCGTCACCGCGAGGGGCAGCACGAACGGCGCGATCTTCATACCGATCGCGGACTCGACCTGGTTGCGCACCTGGACGGTGATGGCTTCCCAGAAGAGCTGCACTCCGCTGGGCACACCGCTCGACGTCACCTTCGCGCGCAAGTAGAACGCCAGCGCCAGCACGATCACAGCGGCGATCGACGCGGAGAGCAACGTATCGGTGTTGACAGTCAGCCCAAACCAATTGGCCTCGGTATGCGTGCCGACGTGAATTCCGGAGTCGGCGGCGAGGATGGTTTCGGTCATTACTGGATGGCCTCCCCTTGGGGTCCAACGGTGTCAGTCGGGCTACCTGCGCGCAGTTTCCGCGCGACGGGCACGGCGGTCGTGAACACGAGCAACATCTGGAACAACGCCATTCCGAAGACCACACCCAGTCCCTCGGGCCGGAACGCAAACGCGATCACCAGGCCGATCACCGTCAGGACCATCAAGCGTACGGCGGAGTTCACGGCCATTTTGCTCTTCAGCGGGTGAGCATGGGCGGTGATCCGCAGGGCCGATCGTCGTACCAGAATTGCGTTGAACAAGCCGAGGCCCAAGCCGATGCCGAAGAAGATTCCGACCATCGGATGGCCGAGCAGGGCGGTCGCCACCGTGGCGAGCACGGTCAGCGCAAAGCAGATCACCGAGAGCCGTAATGGGCGGAACGCAACGGATGGCAACACCAATGGCGCATCTTGCGCTGGCGTCGTCACAACTTCACCTCAATCCGCGGTTCACGGTGGCTGCCCCGATGATTTGCGTGCATGCGCCCTGAGAGTATCGGAGGGCGTTTGGCTCGCTGGAATCACCCACGGGGCAGCTCCCTTTGTCGGTCGTGGTTCCGTTCCGATCGGTGGTGTACCGATGGCCCGGGGGCCGGCAACCCGTGAGGTTTTTTCGGGTTCTGAATGCACCCTAACACATGGTGGGAGGCATAAAAGGGGGTCTACTACTTTTCGTCGTACATCGCCTGGAATTGGCCGTTTCGCCGACGGAGAAGAGGGATCAGGGTCACGACGACGGCGACGAGAATTGCGGCCAGCATGACGGCTCCGCTGTAGCGCGGATCGATGAAGATCGTGCTGGCCGCACCGAAGCAGACGATGGCCACCCACAGATAGATCACCAGGACGACTCGCCGGTGCGAATGTCCGATCTGGAGCAACCGGTGATGCAGGTGCATCTTGTCAGGTGTCGTGAAGTGCACGCCCGCGCGGGTACGCCGGATGATCGCCAGCAGGGTGTCGAGCGCGGGGACGAACATGACCGCGACCACGAGCAGGAACGGCGACAGCAGCGCGAAGACGTCGCGCACCCCGTACGCCGTCTGAGAGATGGGGCCCGCGGCGGTGGTGGCCGCCGCCGCCAGCATCAGGCCGATCAGCATCGACCCGGAGTCGCCCATGAAGATCCGGGCGGGGTGGAAGTTGTGCGGCAGGAACCCGAGGCACACCCCGGCCAGCACCACCGAGATCACCGCGGGCGGATAGAACAGGACGTCGCCGCCGTGGTCGCGCAGCAGCCCGACCGAGAAGATGCAGATCGCCGATGCGGTGATCAGCCCGAGGCCGGCCGCGAGCCCGTCGAGCCCGTCGATGAAGTTCATCGCGTTGACGATCGACACCGTCAGCGCCAGCGTCAGCAGGATCGATGACACCTGATCCAAAACGATGGTGCCGACGCCGCCGATCGGGATGTAGAGCACGCTCCACGCCACCCCCATGGTGACGAGCACACTCGCCGCGGTGATCTGACCGGCGAACTTCGTCAGCGAGTCCAGGCCCCAGCGGTCGTCGATCAGGCCGACGACCATGATCAGCCCGCCGGCGACGACCACCGCGGGCATGCCCGTCGAGTAGACGAATCCTCGCGTCAGCGCCGGCAGTTGGGAGGCCAGCAGGACGGCGAACGCGACGCCGATGTACATGGCGAGTCCGCCCATCCGCGGGATGGGTTGCGCGTGCACGTCTCGGTCGCGCGGAATCGCCACGGCACCGAAGCGACGCGCCATGACCCTGACCCACCCGGTCGCGAAGTAGGTGATGATCGCGGCCGTCAGACCGACCAGCGCGAGCTCCCGGATCGGTACGCCCGCACCGCGATCGTTGAGTGCCAGCAGCGTGTCGGTGGCGTAGACCACCGGTGAACCGTACTGCACGAAAGCCAATCTCAGTCCGTCAAAGTCGTCGGCTCGACACCGAGCACGGTCGCGATCGCCTCCACACCGACCGGGCCTTCGCGTAGCACGCGGGGATGTGCGCCGGTGAGGTCGACGATCGTCGACGCGGCCTGCCGCTCGGATGGTCCTGCTTCGAGGTACACCTCGACTTGTTCGCCGAGTTGTTCTCGCGCCGCTTCTGCGGTGACTGCCGGGGGTTGTCCGGAGACGTTGGCACTCGAGACCGCCATCGGCCCGACTGCGCGCAGCAGTTCGATGGCCACCGGATGCAACGGCATGCGCAGCATCACAGTTCCGTGCGCATCGCCGAGGTCCCAATGCAGCGACGGGGCCTGGCGTACCACCAGGCTCAGCGCGCCCGGCCAGAAAGCGCGGATGAGTTCGCGTGCGCTGCTCGGCACGTTGTAGACCAGGCCCTCGATTGTGTGCCACGAACCGACCAGGACGGGCACCGGCATGTCGCGGCCCCGCCCCTTGGCGGCAAGCAGCGCCGCGACGGCTTCACCATCGAATGCGTCGGCGCCAACGCCGTAGACGGTGTCGGTGGGCAACACGACCAGGCGGCCGCCCTTGAGCGCGCTGATCGCCGACGCGATACCGGTCTCACGCTGGTCGGCGTCGGAGCAGTCGAACAACTGGCTCATGTCGCGACTTCTCCTTCGGGCGTCATCTGGTCCTCCGCGCGGTCACGAACCGTGGCCGCCCGGTGAGGTCGCGCCGGGCGGTGACGTCGTCGAAACACGTTGCGAGGCGGAAACACTCGACGGTACGGTCCGACGTCGTGTCGTCGTGCTCGACGGCCACCAACCCGCCCGTGCGCAGCCACCGGCCCGCCAGGCCGACGATCGCCTCGATCACTCGCATCCCGTCGGGTCCCCCGAACAATGCGTGGGCCGGATCATGTTCGGCCACTTCGAGTTCCAGCTGCGCACCGTCGGGAATGTAGGGCGGGTTCGCAACGATGAGGTCGACCGAACCGTCGAGTTCGGGCAGCAGCGTGGGTGCGGTCACGTCGGCGCAGACCACCTCGACGCCGGTTCCGGCGAGATTGCGTCGCGCGTATTGGAGCGCCGACTCGGAGTCGTCGACGGCGTTGATGCGCGCGTCGGGCCGGTCATTCGCCAACGCGAGCGCCAGCGCACCGCTGCCGGTGCACAGGTCGACGATCACCGGGGCATCGGGTAACCGTTGCGTCAGAGACCATTCCAGCAAGGCTTCGGTCTCGGGGCGTGGGATGAACACGCCCGGGCCGACGTGCACGTCGACCGGCCCGAACGCGGCGGTGCCGACCAGGTGCTGCAGCGGGACGCGCCGGGCGCGCCGGTCGATGAGATCGTCGTATCGTTGCGCGAAGTCGGGTCCGGCCTCGATGAACCGCAGACGGCCCCGGTCGGTGCCCAACACGTGCGCGGCCAGCAGTTCGGCGTCGACGCGCGGCGTGGCGACACCCGCTTCGGCCAGCACCGTCGCGGCGGCGTCGATGGTCTGGCTCAGCGTGGTGGATGCCGGCGCCGGGCTGGGCCGGGTCATGTGGCCTGCAGTCTCGCTTGCTTGTCGGCGGCGGCCAGCGCGTCGAACAGGTCGTCGAGGTCGCCGTCGAGCACCTGGTCGAGGTTGTGCGCTTTGAAGTTGATCCGGTGATCGGCGATCCGGTTCTCCGGGAAGTTGTAGGTCCGGATGCGCTCGCTGCGGTCCACTGTGCGGATCTGGCTGGCGCGGTCGGCCGAGGCGTCGGCCTGCGCCTGCTCCTCGGCCATCGCCTGCAGTCGCGCGGCGAGCACCTGCATCGCACGGGCCTTGTTCTGCAGCTGCGACCGCTCGTTCTGACAGGTGACGACGATGCCGGTGGGCAGGTGGGTGATGCGCACCGCGGAGTCGGTGGTGTTGACGCCCTGGCCCCCCTTGCCCGACGACCGGTAGACGTCGACGCGCAGATCAGATTCGTCGATCTGCACCTCCTCGATCTCTTCGGGTTCGGGGTAGACGAGCACTCCGGCCGCGGAGGTGTGCACGCGGCCCTGCGACTCGGTGACCGGGACGCGTTGCACCCGGTGCACGCCGCCTTCGAACTTCAGCCGCGACCACACGCCGTCGGCGGAGTCACCCTTGCTCCGGATCGACAACGTGGCGTCCTTGTAGCCGCCAAGGTCGGAGAAGGTCTCGTCCAGCACGGTGACGGTCCAGCCGTGGCGCTCGGCGTAACGGATGTACATCCGGGCCAGGTCGGCGGCGAACAGCGCGGACTCCTCGCCGCCCTCCCCCGACTTGACCTCGAGCACGATGTCGTCGGCGTCGTGCGGGTCGCGGGGTGCGAGCAGGTCGGTCAGCTGGGTGTCGAGCTGCTCGACGGTGGACACCAGCTCGTCGACCTCGGCCCCGAACGACGGGTCGTCGGCGACCAGCTCCCGTGCCGCCTCTAGGTCGCCGCGGGCTGCCTCGAGCTTGCGGTACGTCGCGACGATCGGCGACACCTGCGCGAAGCGCTTACTTACCTTGCGGGCGCGGGCGGCGTCGGCGTGCAGGTCCGGATCGCTGAGTTGGCGTTCGAGGTCGGCATGCTCGGCCAGCAGCGTGTCGATCGCTCCTCCCGACTGAGTCGGGGACTGCGCGCGAGCCATGTCGACCTCCTCTCCGTAGCCCCTCGCGAACGCAAACCGGCGCCCGGCCTGGCCGCTGATGCGGCAGAACGGGCGCCGGAAAGGACGCTACTTGTCCGCTGAGCCTTTGTCGGCCGCGGCCTCGGTTTTTCCCGTCGCTGCGCTCGCCCCGGTGCGCTTGCCGTAGCGCTTCTCGAAGCGCGCCACCCGGCCGCCGCTGTCGAGGATTTTCTGCTTGCCGGTGTAAAAGGGATGGCACTGCGAGCAGACCTCGACGTGGATCTGTCCGCTCTGCTTGGTGCTGCGCGTGGTGAACGTGTGGCCACAGCCGCAGTGCACGGTGGTCTCTACGTAATCAGGGTGAATACCCGTTTTCATGGTTTCCTCTTCGATCGTGGCCCCGGGTCGCCCCTCCGTGCTGGAGGTGACGGGCGTGAACCGGAACCGAGGGTCGGCGGTCCATTATGCCAGCTAGGGCCGCCAAGTGCCTAAACGCGTGCGCACCGGGCGGTATTCCGCTTCCACCTCCGGCCGAACGTGGGTTACCGGCACGCGGCGGGGCGGTTTGGCGTGCCATATCCCCACAATCGCGCCTAAAGAGGCTGGTACCTGCCGCCGTCGCGCCGCCAGAGGGTTCTGCCGTCGGGTGTGACTCCCCGCGCGACGAGCTCACGCTTGAGGATCTTGTTGGTCGCGGTGCTGGGCAGGTCGTCGGCCACCCACACGTAGCGCGGCCAGGCCTTGGGCGAGAGGTCCCGCTGGGCCGCCAGGAACTGCTCGAACGCCCCCGAATCGAGTTCGGCGTCGTCCTGCAGCACCAGGGCGGCCATCACCTGGTCGCCGACGAGTTCGTCGGGCACCGGATAGACAGCGACGCGGTTGACCGCCGGCAACCGGAGCAGGATCCGCTCGATCGGCGCGGTCGCGAGATTCTCGCCGTCGACCCGCATCCAGTCGGCCGTGCGCCCGGCCAGGTAGATGTAGCCGTCGGCGTCGCGGTAGGCCAGATCCCCCGACCAGTACATGCCGTGGCGCATCCGCTCGTCGGTGGCGTCCGGGTCGTTGTAGTAGCCGCGGAACAGGCCGCTGCCGTCGGTGTTGACGAGTTCGCCGATCGCCACGTCGGCGTTGGTCAACGCGCCGTTCTCGTCGAACTCCGCCACCGGGCACTCGGTGACCGTGTCGCTGTTGTAGATCGCCACGCCTGGAAAGCCTTGCCCGATCGAGCCTTTCGGTGTGTCGGGGGTGCGGGTGATGATCACGGCGTTCTCGGTCGAGCCGAAGCCGTCGTCAACGGTGACATCGAAGCGCCGGCTGAACTGCTCGATGTCGCGGTCGGTGGCCTCGTTGCCGAATGCGACGCGCAGCGGGTTGTCGCGATCGTCGGGTTGCTCGGGTGTGGCCAGCACGTAGGCCAGCGGTTTGCCCACGTAGTTCATGTAGGTCACGCCGTGGCGTCGGATGTCGGCCAGGAACCGCGACGCGGAGAACTTGGCGGGCACCATCGCGGCCCCGGCGACGAGTGCGGGTGCCCATCCGCCCACCACGGCGTTCGAATGGAACATCGGCATCGACAGGTAGCAGACGTCGCGCTCGGTGAGTTCGAACTTCTCGGCCAAGGCGTTGCCCGCGAACAGCACCATGAGGTTGGCCACCTGGACCGCTTTGGGCTCTCCGCTGGTGCCCGACGTGAAGATCATCATGAATGTGTCGTCGACGGCGGCTTCCCGGTGCGCAACGAATGTCGTCGCGGTGGCCAGGAAGTCGGACCAAGCAGTGCTGGACGTGTCGAGCAGCGTGACCCCCGGAAGGTCCAAACCGTCGAGCAGCGGGCGGTGCTCGGCGTCGGTGATCAGGAACTGACAGTGCACCTTGGCGACGTCGCGCGCCAGGGCCTCACCGCGGCGCGTGGTGTTGATACCGCACACCACGTAGCCTCCCAGGCCGGCCGCAGCCAGCGCGATCAGCATGTCGGGGGTGTTGCCGAGCAGGACGCCGACGTGCAGGGGACGGTCCTGGTCGGCGGCCCCGATGAGCGCGGCGGCCTGCGTCTTCGCCTCGGCAACGTACTGGCGGTACGTCCAGGTGCGGTTCCCGTACCGGATGGCGACGGTGTCGCGGTCGGCACGCTCGTTGAGCAGCTGCTGGAGCGTGTCCGCCATGGCTCACCTTCCGACAGTGAACAGATTCGCGATTGTGTCTACCATGACACAATGCTCCGATCGGCCCACTTGAGGGCGAGGTTAACGGAGGAGCCCACCCGGTGACGAGCGATGCCGCCACCAAGAGCGTCCGCGATCGACTGATCGACGCGGCCGAGATCTGCCTGCGCGCCAAGGGAATCCGCGCGACCACTGTGTCCGAGGTGGCTGAGGTGGCGGGCGTCTCCCGCGGTTGGCTGTATCGCCACTTTCCCGACAAGGTCTCGCTGCTGGGGGCGGCGATCGTGCGGCTCAACGAGGCCTATTGGTCCGAGGCGCACGAGATGCTCGAGCGCGTCGACGGCCTCGACCGGCAGCTCGCCGCCGGCGTCCTGCACGGGCGCACGGCCTATGACGACCCTGGCACGTTGTTGATGAAGCTGCGCATCGACGAGCCCGAGGAGTTCGCCGCGTGCGCAGGCGCCGGCGTCCAGGGCCTGGTGCCCGACCTGGCAGATTTCTGGTCTCGCTACCTGATCACCGCGCGCGAGTCGGGCGAGATCCACCCCGACACGGACGTCGCCGCGGCATCGGAATGGCTTGCCCGCGTGCTGATTTCGCTGGCAACGGTACCCGGTAAGACGCTCGATCCCAGCGACGGCGACGCGGTGTTGCGGCATCTGCGCCGCTACGTCATGCCGGGACTGCGAGCCGACCCGCCGAGTGATCTTTAGGCGACGTCGATGGCGGCGGCGGGCCGGCCCACGAGCGTCATGAGGATGTCACGGATCGGCGCCTCGACGCGGCGGCCCTCGCCGGCCTGGAATTCGGCGTCCGTCGCGGCGAGTTGCACGCCACGAAAGCGTCGCTGCGCCTGGAAGGGGAAGCCCATCGTCCACACCCTTTCGGCCGCAGCGACCGCCGCGTCCACCGGCATGGGACGGTCGATTCCAAGCGGCACCGCGATGTCCTGGGTGTGCACCAACACATCCATCAACGGGTCGAGTTCGGCGGTGCCCGGCGGGCGTTTACGCGATCCCCGCATGGCGCGCAGCGCCGCGGTGAGCTCTGCAGGAGATCGGTTGTCCTGCACCGCTACTCGATAGATCATCGCGTTGATCCGAAAGCCGGATCGCAGCAGTTCGAACAGCAATCTCGGTTTACCTGATGCGGAGTGTGTGATGTGGGCGGCCACATCACGAACGGTCCATCCCTCGCACAGGGTCGGTGTCGACCATTGTTCGGGTTCGAGGCCGTCGAGCATGTCGGCGAGGCCCGCGCGCTGTTCGTCGATATTCCGCCAAACGGTGTCGGACTCCACGGACGCCTCCTCCAGTTAGTCAGGTACCCTGACGAATATAGTCAGGATCCCGTACTAAGGTCAATGGGGTGAGCGACTGGGTCAGCACGGCGACGTTGATGTTCATCGGCCATCGTGCTGCCGAGGCACGCGTCATGGAGGCATTGGTCGCGGCAGGTGCCGACGACATCACGCTCGCGCAGTCCAGGCTCATGCAGCGCCTTGACCTGCGGCAGGTGAATTCGAGCGGAATGCGGCTTACCGACCTCGCCGAGCAGGCACGCGTGACCAAGCAGACCGCCGGCGCGCTGATCGATCAACTGGAGCGGTCCGGTTATGTGGTGCGCACGACGGACCCCACGGATGCGCGCGCTCGACTCGTCACGTTGAGCGACAAGGGCATGGCGGTGTGCCGGGCCGCGGGCGAGGAGATCGCCAAAGTCGAGGACGAGTGGCGACGCTTCCTCGGTGAGCGCCGGTTTCAGCAACTTCGCGACGCGCTGACGGCACTGCGCGAGATCACCGACCCCTACCGATGAGCGGTTTCGGTGCCGCTCGTCGCGCTCAGCGCAACCGGCGGCACCGAAATCAGCACGCGGTCAGTCGGCGTCCATCGAGCCCGGAGCGGTCTTGGAGACCTGCACCAAGAACTCGTAGTTGTTCTTGGTCTTGCGCAGCTGGCTCATCAACAGGTCGATCGCCTGGTGCGGATCCAGCCCCGACAACACGCGCCGCAGCTTGTGCACGATCGCGAACTCGTCCGGCGACAGCAGCAGCTCATCCTTGCGGGTACCGGACGGATTGACGTCGACGGCCGGGAAGACGCGCCGCTCGGCGATCTTGCGGTCGAGCTTGAGCTCGGCGTTGCCGGTGCCCTTGAACTCCTCGAAGATGACCGTGTCACCGGTCGACCCGGTCTCCACCATCGCGGTGGCGACGATGGTCAGCGAGCCACCCTCTTCGATGTTTCGGGCCGCACCGAGGAACCGCTTGGGCGGATACAGCGCAGTGGAGTCGACACCACCGGACAGGATGCGACCCGAGGCCGGCGACGCATTGTTATACGCGCGGCCGAGGCGGGTGATCGAGTCGAGCAGCACGACGACGTCCTTACCCTGCTCGACGAGCCGCTTGGCCCGCTCGATCGCCAGTTCGGCGGCCTGGGTGTGATCGGACGGCGGCCGGTCGAACGTCGAGGCGATGACCTCGCCCTTGACCGAGCGCTGCATGTCGGTCACCTCTTCCGGACGCTCGTCGACGAGCACCACCATCAGGTGGCATTCCGGATTGTTGGTGGTGATCGCGTTGGCGATGTCCTGGAGGATCGTCGTCTTACCCGCCTTCGGCGGGGACACGATCAGCGCGCGCTGACCCTTGCCGATCGGCATGATCAGGTCGATGACGCGGGTGGTCAGCTTCTCAGTGTTGGTCTCCAGGCGCAGCCGCTGGTTCGGGTAGAGCGGCGTGAGCTTGTTGAACTCCGGCCGCTTCTTGGCCTCCTCGACCGGCTTGCCGTTGACGGTGTCCAAACGCACCAGCGGATTGAACTTCTGCCGCGGATTCTTGTCGCCGCCTTCTCCGTCTCGGGGCACGCGCACGGCGCCGGTCACGGCGTCACCGCGGCGCAGACCGTTCTTGCGCACCATGTTCATCGAGACGTAGACGTCGTTCGGGCCGGCCAGGTAACCGGAGGTGCGGACGAACGCGTAGTTGTCGAGAACGTCGAGGATGCCGGCAACGGGCTGAACGACGTCGTCCTCGCGCAGTTCGGTGTCGCGGTCACCGCCGCCGTCACCGCCACCGCGCTCACGACGCCTGCGGTCCCGGAACCGGCGACCGCGACGACCGCCCCGGCCTTCGCCGTCGTCGTCGTTGTTGCCGCCTCCGCCGCCGCGGTTCTGGCCACCCTGCTGCTGGTCGCCGTCGGACTTGCTGTCCGACTTGTTGGACTGGTCGCTCTTGTTGGACTGGTCGCTCTGGCGGTCACCTGTCTTGGCGTCGCCAGTGGCGTTGTCCGATTGGTTACCCGATGCGTCGGGTGTGCCGGCTCCGCGCGACGCGCCACGTCGCTCACGGCGCCGGGGCTGCTGCTCGGCGTCGGCGTTGGAATTACGGTCGTCGCCGCTCTCGGCGCCCTGCTCGGCGTTCGGAGCCTCCTTGGCGGGTTCGGCGGTCTTGGCTTCGCTGCTCGCGGGAGCCTCGCCACCGGCGGAAGCCTTTCCGCGGCCGTTCGAATCGCCGCGCCGCTCACGGATGGCGGCGACCAGTTCGCTCTTGCGCATACCGGACGCGCCCTCGACGCCGATTTCCTTGGCCAAGGCGCGCAGTTCGGGCAGCACCATGGTCGACAAGGCGCCCCCGCGGTTGCCCGAAGCGACCTCGGCGGTCGGTGCGGTTTCGGCGGTCGGCGTGGCGTTCGGCGCGTCCGCCGCCGCAGAAGTAGAAGAATCTGAACTCACGGCGTTTGGCAGCTCACCGTTTTCGCTGCTGCCCCCAGCCGTGATCAGGTCCGTTTCAGTCACGGATGTCCTTTCTTTCCCTCGCAGAACGAGTCGTGCGGGGATTCGGTGCGATCAGTCGATCCACTGAACGCATGGGCCCCACCATTGCCCCTGCAACGGTGATGGCCGGGCCTCGCCGGTATACGGCGAACCGTCAATCCACGAGTAGACCACGGGGAAAATGGGTGGTGTCCTATTGTCGGCGCAGGTAGAGACGCTGCGATTGCCTGACGACAGCGAGAATATCCCGCATCGGGACGGGAAGCAAGAAAGACATGGGTGTCGTGTTGCTCCTGTGATTCCTGTTCCGACCGCTTTCAGCGTCGTGCTGCTGCGCCTGACATCCACTTCGCGCCGTCACCAATGGTCATGGGTTTGACGGTGAACCCGTTCGCGGTACCGCACTCGAGAGCTTCTGCGGGCAACTCCGAGGACGTGCACAGTGCAAGTACCGACGGACCCGCTCCTGAGAGCACCGCTGCTACGCCGCAACGTCGCAGGACCCCCAGGTATTCCGCGGAAGCCGGCATGGCCGACGCCCGTTGCGGCTGATGCAGGACGTCTTCGGTCGCGGGCATCAGCAGGTCGGGCCGTGTTGTCAACGCGACCATCAGCAGGGCGGCCCTGCTCACGTTGAAGCGCGCGTCGGCATGGCTGACCTTCTCCGGTAGGAGCACGCGTGTCTCTGCGGTCGACGAGCGCTCGTCGGGTATCGCGACGAACAGGCGGATGTCGGGGTGCACCCGGATCGGCGCGGCGTCGAATCGGGGCGCCGACTCCGGTCCTTCCGTCCAGGACACCACGCCGCCGCCCAGCACCGCCGCCGAGGCGTTGTCGGGATGCCCTTCGAACTCCGAGGACAGCTGGACGAGGTCGTGTTCGGAAAGGATCTCCGAAGAAGTCTGCGCGGCAAGGCCGTTGACGACCGCGAGTCCGCTGACCACCGCTGCTGCCGAGGATCCGAGGCCTCTCGAGTGTGGGATGTCGTTGCGGCACCGCACCGTCATGCCGGAAGCGGCGATGTTCAGGGCGTCGAGCCCTCGCCGGATGGCCCGCACCACAAGATGGCTTTCATCCAGCGGCACTTGCCCCTGGCCCTCACCTTCGACCTCGACCGTCAGACCGGAATCCGTTGTCTCGACGACGATCTCGTCGTAAAGGCTCAACGCGATGCCCAGGCTGTCGAAACCCGGGCCGAGGTTCGCGCTGGATGCCGCCACCACGGAGGTGGCCCTCAGTCCCGGCGGCAGTACGTGAGTCACCGGCTATCCCAGCCCCAACTGTTCGACGACGGCCACTGGATCAACAGGCACCGCGACGACGGACGGCATGCCCTTCAACGCGGTGTCCGGATCCTTGAGCCCGTTGCCCGTCACCGTGCACACGACCGTCGAACCCTTGGCGACCCAACCGTTTTCGACAGATTTGAGCAGACCGGCGATGCTGGCCGCCGACGCGGGCTCGACGAACACACCCTCGCTGCTGGCCACCAGGTGGTAGGCCTCGAGGATCTCCTCATCGGTGGCGGCCAGGAATCGACCGTCGGACTGCTGCGCTGCGGCCACGGCGGTGGTCCACGATGCGGGCGAGCCGATTCGGATGGCCGTCGCGATGGTCTCCGGATTCTTGACCGGTTCCCCGTGTACGAGCGGCGCCGCGCCAGCCGCCTGCGTGCCGAGCATGCGGGGAAGACGATCCGAGACACCGTCGCGGTGATACTCGGTGTAGCCCTTCCAGTAGGCGGTGATGTTGCCGGCGTTGCCCACCGGCAGCGAATGCACATCGGGCGCGACTCCCAACGCGTCGACGATCTCGAAGGCCGCGGTCTTCTGTCCTTCGATCCGGTACGGGTTGACGGAGTTGACCAGCGAGATGGTCGGGAAGTCGGCGGTCAGTTTGCGCGCGAGTTCCAGGCAATCGTCGAAGTTGCCGTCGACCTGGATGATCTTCGCACCGTGCATGACGGCCTGGGCCAGCTTGCCCATCGCGATCTTGCCCTGCGGCACCAGCACTGCGCAGGTGATCCCCGCTCTGGCCGCATAGGCCGCTGCCGATGCCGATGTGTTGCCCGTCGACGCGCACAGCACCGCCTGCTGGCCGCGCGCCACTGCCTCGGTCACCGCCATGGTCATGCCGCGGTCCTTGAACGAACCGGTCGGGTTGAGCCCCTCGACCTTGAGATGCACTGTGCACCCGGTGAGTTCGGACAGCCGCTGCGCAGGCAGCAGCGGAGTCCCACCCTCACGCAGGGTGATCGGCGTCCAGCTGTCCTCGACCGGCAGCCGGTCGCGGTACGCGGCGATCAGGCCGGGCCAGGGCTGGTGAACGGTCTGCGCTGAGGTGCTCATTCGCTGGTTCCTTCCATGCGCAGCACGCTGTTGATGCTCTGCACGACATCGAGGTCGGCCAGCGCTGACACCGTCTCCGACAGTGCCGCGTCGGTGGCCTGATGGGTCACCACCACGATGCGTGCACCGCAGCGCTGACCACCCTCGTCGACCATGCCCTCCTGGCGCACCTCGGCGATGCTGACGTCACGTTTACCGAATTCGGCTGCCACAGCGGACAACACGCCGGCGCGATCGGCGACGTTCATGTTCACGTAGTAGCGAGTGGGGATGAAGCCGATCGGCGCGATCGGCAACTTGGCGTATTTCGATTCGCGCGGTCCGCGGCCGCCCTGCACGCGGTTGCGGGCCGCCATCACGAGGTCACCCATCACCGCTGAGGCCGTCGGCGCGCCACCGGCGCCCTGCCCGTAGAACATCAGACGGCCAGCGGCCTCGGCCTCGACCACCACAGCGTTGAACGCTCCGTTGACGGCGGCCAGCGGATGATCCAGTGGCACCAGCGCCGGGTACACCCGCGCCGAAACCCGTTGCTGGCCCTCATCGCTGGTGAGCCGCTCGCAGATGGCCAGAAGTTTGATGGTGCAGCCGAGCGCCTTGGCCGATTCGAAGTCGACGCTGCTGACCTTGGTGATGCCCTCGCGGTACACGTCGTTGGAGCTGACGCGGGTGTGAAAGGCGATCGAGGCCAGGATCGCCGCCTTCGCCGCGGCGTCGTATCCCTCGACATCGGCCGTCGGGTCGGCCTCGGCGTAGCCGAGCGCGCTCGCGTCGGCCAGCGCGCTGGCGTAGTCGGCGCCCGTGCTGTCCATCTCCGAGAGGATGTAGTTGGTGGTGCCGTTGACGATGCCCGCCACTCGGACCACCGAGTCCCCCGCCAGCGACTGGGTCAAGGGGCGGATCACGGGGATCGCGCCGGCGACCGAGGCCTCGAAATACAGGTCGACCCGGGCGTTCTCGGCCGCCTGGGCCAACTCCCCCGTGGACACCGCCATCAGCGCCTTGTTCGCGGTGACCACGGACTTGCCCTGCTCCAGAGCGGCCAGGATCGCTTTGCGGGCCGGTTCCACGGGCCCCATCAACTCGACGACGATGTCGACGTCGTCGCGGGAGACGAGTTCTTCGATGTTGTCGGTGAGCTTGTCGATGGAGATTCCGCGGTCGTCGGCCACCCGACGGACGCCGACGCCGCGCAGCACCAACGGCGCGCCGATGCGCGCAGCAAGGTCGTCGGCGCTCTGCTCGATGATGCGCACCACCTGGCTGCCGACGTTTCCAAAGCCGAGGACCGCTACGCCGATGGGCTTTTGCGAGTCAGTCATCGTTACCTCACTTCCAGACTCAGTAGATCGTCGACCGTCTCCCGGCGCAGGATCAGGCGGGCTCGCCCGTCGCGCACGGCCACCACGGCGGGACGGCCGATCAGGTTGTAACGGCTCGACATCGAATAGCAATACGCACCGGTCGCGGCGACTCCCAACAGATCGCCGGGCCGGATGTCGTCGGGCACCCAGGTGTCGCGGACGATGATATCGCCGCTCTCACAGTGCTTTCCGACGATACGCCCGATTGTGGGCGCGGCGTCGGTATTGCGTGATATCAGCCGTGCGTCGTATTCCGCACCGTAGAGCGACGTGCGGATGTTGTCGCTCATACCACCGTCCACGCTGACGTAGCGGCGATGTGCGGTCGGGCTGACGGCCACATCCTTGACGGTGCCAACCTCGTAGAGCGTGATCGTGCCGGGACCGGCGATGGCCCGACCGGGCTCGACGACCAACCGCGGAGTGGGTAGCCCGACGGCGGCCGACTCGTCGCGCACGATCGCGGCCAGCTTGGCCGCCAGATCGGCGATCGGCGGTGGATCGTCCTGGGGTAGATACGAAATACCGAGGCCGCCGCCCAGGTCGACGATCGACATCTGCGAGGTCTTGTCGACGCCGAACTCGGCGACCACGTCGCGAAGGAACCCGATCACTCGATGGGCGGCGATTTCGAACCCGGCGACGTCGAAGATCTGAGATCCGATGTGGCTGTGCAGACCCTTGAGGCGCAGGTGATTGGCCTCGAATACCCGCCGGACGGCATCCATGGCGGCACCCGAAGCCAGTGAGAGCCCGAACTTCTGGTCCTCGTGCGCCGTCGAGATGAACTCGTGGGTGTGCGCCTCGACGCCGACCGTGACGCGGACCAGAACGTCCTGGACCACGCCCGCGGCGCCGGCGATCTGGTCGAGGCGGTCGATCTCGATCATCGAATCGACCACCACGTGCTCGATACCGGCCTTGACGGCCGCGGTCAGCTCGGCAACCGATTTGTTGTTGCCGTGCAACGCGATCCGCTCGGCGGGGAAACCACCTGCCAGCGCGACGGCCATCTCACCTCCGCTGGCCACGTCGAGCGAGAGGCCTTCTTCGGCGATCCAGCGGGCCACCTCGGTGCACATGAACGCCTTGGCGGCGTAGCGGACGTTGTCGCCGCCACCGAACGCCGCGGCGATCTCGCGGCAGCGCGACCGGAAGTCGTCCTCGTCAACCACGAATGTCGGCGTGCCGAACTCTGCGGCGATGTCGGTGACCGGCACACCGCCGATCGATACCAGACCGTCGTCATCGCGAACAGTGCTGCGAGGCCACACGTTCGGCGCCAACAACAGAAGCTCGGACGGCGATTGCGGGCGCGGCGGAGCACCACCGTGGTGGATCTCTTCGGCGTGCCGGGGACCGGCGGGATGGGCGATCACATGCGCTCCGGAGCGGAGACGCCGAGGATGCCAAGGCCGTTCGCGATCACCTGACGGGTGGCTGCGCAGAGCGCCAGGCGCGCACCGTGCAGCTGGTTGGGTGTCTCGTCGCCCTGCGGCAGCACACGGCAGGAGTCGTAGAACCGGTGGTAGTCGCCGGCCAGATCCTCGAGGTATCGCGAGACGCGGTGCGGTTCTCGCAGTGCGGCAGCCGTTTTGAGCACGCGCGGGAATTCGCCGATGTTGCGGATCAGCGTGCCTTCCTTGTCGTGGTTGAGCAGTTGCAGGTTCTCGGTGTTGGGAACGACACCCAGTTCGGCGGCGTTGCGGGCCAGCGCCGACAGCCGCGCGTGCGCGTATTGCACGTAGTAGACCGGGTTTTCGTTGGATGCCGACGACCACAGCTCGAGGTCGATGTCGATCGGGCTGTCGACCGAGGACCGGATCAGCGAATAGCGGGCGGCGTCGACGCCGATCGCCTCGACCAGGTCGTCGAGGGTGATCACCGTGCCGGCCCGCTTGCTCATCCGGACCGGCTGGCCCTCGCGCACCAGGTTGACCATCTGCCCGATGAGCACCTCGACCGTGGCCGGGTCCTCGCCGAGGGCGGCCGCCACCGCCTTGAGCCGGGCGATGTAACCGTGGTGATCGGCACCGAGCATGTAGATGCACAGGTCGAACCCGCGCTGGCGCTTGTCCAGGTAGTAGGCGATGTCAGCGGCGACATAGGCCGGCGCACCGTCGCTCTTGATGACGACGCGGTCTTTGTCGTCGCCGTAGTCGGTGGTGCGCAACCAGGTTGCGCCGTCCTTCTCGTAGATGCTCCCCGCTTCGCGGAGCCGGGCGATGGCCTGCTCGACGCGTCCGGACGTGTGCATCGAGTCTTCGTGGGTGTAGACGTCGAAGTCGGTGCCGAAGTCGTGCAGGGACTGTTTGATGTGGGCGAACATCAGGTCCACGCCGATGGCGCGGAACGTCTCCCGCATCTCGTCTTCGGGCAGGCCCAGCGCGTCGGGCTCCTTGGCGAGCACCTGCGCGGCGATGTCCTTGATGTAGGCGCCCGCATAGCCGTCCTCGGGTGTCGGTTCACCCTTCGCCGCGGCGATCAGGGAGCTGGTGAACCGGTCGATCTGGGCACCGTGGTCATTGAAGTAGTACTCCCGGGTGACCGCGGCGCCCTGGGTCGACAGCAGCCGGCCGAGACCGTCGCCGACGGCCGCCCAGCGGGTGCCGCCGATGTGGATCGGCCCGGTGGGGTTGGCGGAGACGAACTCGAGGTTGATGTTGCGCCCTGCGAGGGTCTCGGAGTGACCGTAGGCGGTGCCGGCCGTCAGGACGTCGGTGACGATGACGTTCTGCGCCGACGCCTCCAGGCGCAGGTTCACGAAGCCGGGTCCGGCGACGTCCGCAGCGGAAATCCCGGCGTTGTCGGCCAGGGCCTCGGCCAGCCAGCCGGCCAGTTCCCGCGGGTTGGCGCCGACCTTTTTACCCAGTTGAAGGGCAAGGTTGGTGGCATAGTCGCCGTGCGCGGGATTGCGCGGGCGTTCGACGGTGACGGTCTCCGGCAGCGCTGACGCGTCGAGTCCATGCTGGGCCAGCACCGCGGCAGCGGTGGACTTGAGCAGGTCGGCCAGGTCGGCGGGGGTCACGGGGGTCCATCCTATGGTCTCGGGTGGTCAGCCCCCGAATCCGTTTCCGATGAGCCGAATGCGCTAGGCTGTCGAAGCCCATCGGCGCTGTTTTTCTCACGCGCCCCCGTAGCTCAGGGGATAGAGCGTCTGCCTCCGGAGCAGAAGGCCGCAGGTTCGAATCCTGCCGGGGGCACTTTCAAAATGAGGCTTGACCTGCGGTGACGCGGTGCCCGACCGGCTGCGGTAGGACTCTTCTCGACTTGTGTGTCACGAGGTTGTCACAACTCGCACGAAACTGCTCGAAACGATCTCCCCCAACGTCTGACCCGCGGCCGTCAGGGCATCGTCCTGCGAATGCGCGTAGATGCGGGCCGTCGTCTCGGCGTCGGCATGCCCGAGCCACTTCGCAATCACCGCCAGCGGCACCCCCCGCAGATGCATCGCAGTACCGCACGAATGCCGAGCGTCGTGCAGGCGGATCGGCCGCACCTTCGCCGTCTTCGCCAGCTTGCGCCACATCCGCGTCAGGGTGTCCGGGGTGTACGGCGCCCCGATCTCGTTGACGGCGACATACCCGCTGTCGGTGTGCGCCGCCCCGAGGGCGAGTCGTTCGGCGGCGTAGCGGGCCGAGGCGCGGCGCAGCACAGAGACCAGGCCGTCGTCGAGCGGCAATGTGCGCCGCGATGAGGCCGTCTTCGGGTCGTTCTCCACCACAACGCCGGCACCCGCCTGGACACGGCCGCGGGCGATCGTCAGCGTGCCCGCCGTCAGATCTATGTCGTCCCACCGCAACCCCGCGATCTCGCCGCGCCGCAACCCGGTCAGCGCCAAGTACCAGAGATGCCCGTTGCGGTCATCGTCGGCAGCGCGCAGCACCTGCCGGATCTCTTCGGGTGTGTAGGTGGCCATCTCAGCGCGCACCCGCGGCACTTTCCGGATTGCGGCCGCGACGTTGCCTGACAACTCGCGGCGTTCCACGCCGTAGTCGAGCACCGCGCGCCACGCATCGACCGCTTTGTTGACCGAACGCGGCGACCACGCCGAGCGCGTCGCACCCTTCGCCGTCACGGTGCCGCCGTCGCGGAGCGCGACGAGAAGTTTGTCCAGATCCGGCCGTGTGAGTTTCTGCGCGGGCATGCTGCCGTGCCGCTCCCGCAGCGGAGCGAGCAGGTAGGTGTAGCCGTTGATCGTTGTGGCCCGAGCGTTGTGGAGCGACGTCAGCCAGTCGCTGCACAACTCATCGACCGTCACCGCTTTGCGTGCGACGAAAGTGCCGGCGGCAGCTTGGGCGGTTATCTCGGCAAGCGCGTCGCGCGCCTGCTCTTCGCGGGCGTATCGGCGGCGGACCTGTCGACGCTTACCCGTCTGTGGGTCGATGCCGGCGTCGACCGTGACCTGATAGCGCACAACGCTTTTGCCCGTTCTGCGGTCGGTGACTTCGACCTTCTTGATCTGCGGCGGAAGCTGGCGCCTACTCATCTGCTGCCCATTCCTCGGTGGTTGTGTCGATCAGGTCATCAGTCCGCGCGATTCGGTTAGTCAGATCCGCGATGTGCTTTATCCGTCGCGAATCGTCAGCATTGCCGAGCAACTCGAAAGTGGCCTTGGCTTGCTCAAGTTCACGATGTGTCGCGGCCCGCTGCCGCGTAAGATCAAGTATAAGTGCCAGCGGTGATGCTGAACCAGCTTGTGCCGGAACAGTATTCGGATCGTACGCATCGTCACCAGTGAACCATGCGAGCGCAGCGGCTGTTGTCGCCATCTGGCCCGGTAGAAATTCGATCTCACGGTCGGGATGACCACCAAGAATCAGTGACAGGGGCGGAACTTCGAGCGCCGCCGCAATCGTCATCAGTTCGGCAATATCCAGCGACTGTTTCCGGCCGGACTCGTAGTTCGCAATTTGCGATCGCGTGATCGGGTATCGCAGGCGCTCTGTTTCGTCGGCGACTTGCTGCGCAGACATTCGCCGGCCGGCCCGCGCGCTGCGTATCGCCTGACCGATACGCGCGTGCAGACCCTGCGACCACCCCTCAGCCCCGCTGCGTTGTGTCATAGCGACACACAGTAACGCAGCCTTGTGCAAACGACAACGATGCGATACAACTTGATCTGAACAACACAGGTGCCCGGCAATCTGTGTAATCACGACACAGACAGGTTGAACACATGGCCGACCTCGCCGCATCGACTGACGCACGGCTACATGACCTAAAAAAGGTAGGACGGCGCCTGGACGTGGGCCGCTCAACGGTTTTCGCGCTCGTGAAATCCGGCGAGCTACGAAGTGTGAAAATCGGAAACCGAAGGCTGGTATCTGAGTCCGCGCTCGTTGAGTTCATCGAACGTCTCGAAGCGAACGCCGACACCATGCAGCGCAGCGACGACCAACGCGAAGTCAGCGCGTGACCACCGAAGCACACCAGATCGCGGCCCGCCTCGCGGCGGCAAGCGAAGTGTTCCCGATCAAGAAGACCGACGACTTCGACTCCCGCGCCGATGTGACGGCAGAAGGCGATGTCATCACGGTTGTCGTCACAGATCACCTTGGCCGCGCCAAGCGCGAGTACCGGGCTGTCATCCAGTACGTCGCCGAGGATGCGCGCCATCCGGGCGCGCCATGAGCGAGCGCCCCGGCGCGTGGGTCGACCACGAACGGACCGCCTGTCTATGCGGCGACGGCCTGCCCGGCTTCTGGGCCGCGGTCTGCATCACCGCGACGGGCGATGACGCGCTCTGGCTGGTGTCCCTCGACGAACTCGACGCCGAACACCCGCGGCGCGGTGACGCCAACCAACCCCACGAACAGTTAGGACCGCTCCCGGCGGTGTGGCGCCGCCGTCTCTGCGGCGATCCGCGTTGCGGTGCGCCGACCGCAGCGGGACGACCGTGCCGAATGAAGGTCGCCAGCCACGGCGAAGTCTGCGACGTTCACCGCAAGCCACGGTGCGACGGCTGCGGGCAGATCATGTACCACCAGGTCGGCGGTTGGGGCTGCTTCGGATGCCACCCCGACCGGCATTGGACACCCCAGCGGCAGCAGGCCGACGTCGTCGACAACGATGCGGGCGCGCCATGACAGCGTTTCATCCCCGCGATTTCCGCCGCGGTCTGCGGCACGCCGGACTCACCCACGGCGAGTACCGGGTAGCGGTCGAACTGGCTGAGCACTCCAATCGCGACGACCCGATTGTGTGGCCATCGGTAGCCGCACTGGCCGACGTCTGCGCCATGACGGAACGGGGCGTCCAGTGCATCCTGTCCAGCCTCTCAGCAAAGGGGGTGGCGGCCCGCGTCTCTAGCACAAAGGGCGGCCGAGGGAACACAAACCGCTGGCGATTGCTCGTCAAAACCCCGAACAACGCTTCGGGGTTTACGACCGGTTCTCAGGCAGAAACCCCGAACCACGCTTCGGGGTTTACGGCCAGTTCTCAGGCAGAAACCCCGAACGAAACTGCACAGAAACCCCGAACGAAACTGCACAAAACCCCGAACCGTCGTTCACCCGAAGTAGTTAGAAGTAGGAAGAAAGAAGGAGAGGAAAACGCGCGTGCGCGCGCGGACGAACCAACCGACGAACCGCTCGACGTGGAGGCCGTCCCCGACCAAGCCAACGCTCCCCCACCCGAAGAGCCATCCAGGAACAGCGAAGCGGCGAGCAACGAGATGGCGCTGTGGGTCCGCGGACCCTACGGGCCGCGGTGTCGCAAGCATGTCAACCACCCGGACCCGCCGAAATGTCCCCGCTGCGGTGATGCGCGAGAAGCCGACGAAGCCGAGCAGGCCGCTACTGCCGAACGCGAACGCACCGAGCGGCGCATCCTCGCCGACGCCAAACGTGACTGCGACATGTGCGACGGGACCGGACAAGTCGACGTCGATACGAACACGGTCGCCCGCTGTCCCGCCTGCTCGACACCAGAAGCCAGACAGCGACTCATCGCGGAGTCGGCATGAGTCGCCGTCGCCCCGCCGAGCAGACCGCGCGCGAGGAACGAGCGTCTGCGATTCGCCGGTGCCGCCGCTGTGACCCCTGCGGCTGGCGACTTGGCCCGGACCGCACACCCATAGAGCCCGCCGTCCGCTGCGATCACGGCGCACCGGCCACACCGCCCGCGGTTCGGGACATCACCGCGCCGATCCATGATCCCGACGACACCGAGGACTGACCCATGCCCGATTGGGACACCATGCGCGCGCTGCTCGAAGGCATCCCCGCGCTTTCAGGCGCTCGCTGCAAGGGCCGCTGCGAGTTGTTTGAGCGGACCACCGGCGAGTGCCGCGCCGCCGGCCGGATGACTTGGAAAGACCTCGACGACGCACGGCGTGAGGCGCTGCGGCTGTGTAACGACGGCTGTCCGGCGTTGGAACCGTGCCGCGCATGGCTCGGTGCTCTGCCGGCCGCACAGCGTCCGCGCGGCGTCGTCGCCGGCCTAGTGATCACCGCTGGCGGGGTGCCGTCGAGGACCGGGACGCCGGCCACGCTCGTCGCTTCCGAGGCGGACTCATGACCGCCGCAGAGTCCGGGCTGATTCGCGCCGGCGGCGTCGTGGTGCTGAGCGGACCTGCATTGCACTCCGCGCTCCAAGCCACCCTGATCGCCATCAGGAACCGCAAGCTGTCCGGACTCCCGACCCTGCCCTACGAGGCCCTGGCCTGCGAACTTCGCGCTGCGATGACCGCAGACGGTCACGCGGCCATCGCAATTGGCGCCGTCAGCGATCCTGTTCCGGTGGACGAACAACCGAGCGTGCCGCTCGCGGAAGCAGCTGCCCGCCTGAACATCTCGGACCGGCAGGCCCGCCGACGGGCGCCGCAACTCGGAGGCCGCAGGATCGCCGGCCGCTGGTTTGTCGACCAACTGGCGCTTCGCCAACACATCGAAGGAAGGCAGGCATGAACCGGCAAGAGCAAGCCCGAATCATCGCCTCGCTGACCGACGACGAACTGAAAGAACTCACTGAACGGGCAGCGAAGCTGCCCCCACCGGATGAGGGCGAAGTCGAACGGCGGTTCCTCCAAGACCTCTCCGGATCTGTGCACCCGCGCGAGTGGATGGCCGAACTCGCCAACCTATTCGGGTCAGCCGAGCCCGAAAGCGACGGAACCGGAACCGACGCCGCCGACGATCCGCCCGACGCGACCCTCACCGACGAGGAAAGCGCCGCAGCGTTTCTGCGCGTCATCACGAACCGATCCGCGCAACCCCGCCGAAACCCGTAGTCCGAAAGGAACCCACAGCCATGCAAATCACGCCGCGCTTCTACGTCACGCAAGTCCGCAACGCCGCCCACACCATCGGCGTGCCACTACCGCCGACCCTCACCAAGCAACTCGACCAAGCCGACGCGCTCGTCCGCGCCGCCGAAACGATGGTCGGTACTAGCGGCGACCTCAACAGCGCGATCCTCGACGCCCTCGAAGCTGGCCGCGACTACCACGACGACCCGGCCGTGCAACGCACCGCACTCGACCGCATGATCGCCAACTTCCAGTCCCACGGCGTGAACGAAGCGGCCCAGGCCCGCGCCATGCAGCGCCGCCGAGACGCGCTCACCGAGCACGCCGACGACATCCTCGGGGCGTGGGCAGACGCCATCGAACCGCATTCGGCTGCCCTCGCCGCAGCCGCGGCCGAACTGCCGACCCACGACCTCGCCGACACCGCGACGATCATCGCCGCCGGACTCGACGCCGTCCAACATTGGAACGACGCGCAGCACGCCATCAAAATTTGGGACGCCGCCGCGTCAGGGTTCGCCGCGTTCGCCGCCGCCGCCCGCGTCGACACCGGGCAGCGGTATCTCATCTTCACCGACTCCGGTGCCGCCACCGTCAAGCACGCCGGACGTCAGGTCGACGCCTGGACCCTCGCATGCCACGGCGTACCGCTCCATCTCGCCACCCTCGAAACCTTCACCGCACGCGTGGCTGCACACCAATACGAGGACCGAGACGTTGACGTCGCCTAGCGGTGACGAACGCAGCGACGCATCTCTGACACCTCACGGCCAGTGCGCGCAGGACCGTTCCCGGCGGTTCGCCGCAGCGCCAGGCCGCGAGGACCAAACCGAGGTAGCCGCCCACGAACAGCCGTGCGGCTGGCGCATCGGGAGCGCCAAAGCGCGCGCGTCGGCCGCGCGGCCAACCACCACGACGACGCGGACCAGGACGTGACCGACCGTTACTCGACCACATAACCGTCGACTATGCCCACTGCGCGAACCAGTCCATCAACGTTTTCGCGACTGCGTCGGGTTGTTCGTCTGGAATCCAGTGTGATCCGCGAACTACTTCGAATCGAAAGTCATGCGTCACGTAACGCTCGGACCGACGGGCGGCGCGTTCGAGTATGTAGCTGTCACCATCACTCCAGATCATTAGTGCCGGAACCGCAACCTTTCCGACACGGCCCGCCCATGGTGCTGCGCGATACCAATTGAGTGCCGCAGTGTAGGCACCCGGCTTCGTCATGGCCTCTGCATCGCGATCGGCGAGGCCCGGCTGTTGACCCCCAGACCTCAACATCTTGGCCAACCTCTTACCGCTCCGGGCTGCGCCGAGGTAGTACCACTCCGGGATCAACGGCAATTGATAGAAGTAGGCGTACCACGAAGCCAGGCCCTGTCTGCTCGTCAACATCGCGTCTTGTAGCGCCGCCGGGTGCGGGCTGGAAAGCGACGACAACGTCCAAACCAGGCCGGGATACTTCGCCGCGAAACTCCAGGCGACCAATCCGCCGTAGTCATGCCCGACCAAGTGCACGCGGTCCGCGCCGCTTGCCTCGACCAGCGCGCCCACGTCTTCCACTAACTCAGACATCCGATAATCGCGGCGCCGGGTGGGTCGTGCACTGGGTGAGACACCTCGCTGGTTGGGTGCCAAGCATCGGTAACCCGAACTCGTTAGGCGTGGAATTACCTCGCCCCACGCCAGATTCGTCTGCGGATGGCCGTGCAGCAACACGACGACGGGCGCGTCTGCCGCGCCGGCGTCCAAGACGTCAAAGAACATGTCGCCGCGACCAAAATGCTCCATCACAAGATCATCAAGCCTGGCACGCCCCTCGAAAACGAATTCCGCAAATTGCGAGGCGAGGGGTCACTTCGCAGCAGCCTTCAAACCTGACGTTGTTTGGAAGCGCAACGCGACCGGGATCCCACTCAAGCAGACCAGGGGGGATGACCCGTCGAGAAGAATGGCGGCGCCCCCCGAGGCAATGGCGGTCCTCCCCCTGGATTCTCAAAAAAACAAACCGCTGGAAGGACGCAGGATGCCCCGCCGTGCCGACGTGCCGTGCATCAGGTGCGGCCGGCTGGTGCCGACGTACCGCGATAGCGCGCCGGCCGGTCGGCGCCGGTGCGGGCGCTGCGTGACGGCCGACGCGGTGCCGTGGCGGCACGGCACGCGGACGGGATACCGGCGGGAGGGCTGCCGCTGCGACGAGTGCCGCGCTTGGGCCGCGGCGGGGGCTCGGGTGTATCGGGCTGAGTACCGCGAGCGCACTGGGACCGGCTTGCGCTCGCGCTCGAGGTACGGCCGAAAGGCGCGGGACGCGATCGCCGCGGCGTCCGCCGCGCGGCCGGCCTGATCGTCGTCGTGGTCCTGGTGGTCGGCGTGGGATCCACGGTTCCGGGCCGGCGCGGCTGCATGCTTGGCGGGTGACGTCGAAGCGCGCTGAGTACATGTTCGCGCTCTACTCGGGCTCGGTCGCCGATCCTGGGGACCGCAACCCGTACGCCGGCGGCGACTCGTTGGTCCTCGCGAAGCTGTGGATGCGCGGATACATGCGCATGCTCCGCGTCCGCATCGAAACCGGGCCGGCGATGCAGCGCTACCTTGCCGCGCGTGCCGCGGCGGAGCGCTCGGCGGAATGACTTCGCGACACCGTATGCGCCCTGGCCGGGTGTCGGACGTCGCCGATACGGTGTGCGATCGAACAGCGTTGCGTCGATCTGCAACAACACGCTGGGCGGTCGTGACGTGATGACCAATCGCAGTGCCCTAGGGTGAGCGCAACGGATTTGTGAGGGTGGGCGCATGGCTGACCGATCGGCGATCGAATGGACAGAGGCCACCTGGAACCCTGTCACCGGCTGTGATCGCGTTTCCGCCGGCTGCGACCACTGCTACGCAATGACGTTGGCAAAACGGTTGAAAGCCATGGGATCCGAGAAGTACCAGAACGACGGCGACCCGCGCACATCCGGACCGGGCTTCGGCGTGACCGTCCATCCGCAGGCACTCGACGAACCGCGCCGCTGGCGCCAGCCGCGCGTCGTCTTCGTTAATTCGATGTCTGACCTGTTCCACGCCCGCGTGCCCGTCAGCTTCATCCGGGAAGTGTTCGACGTCTGCCGCGAAACCCCGCAGCACACGTATCAGGTGCTCACCAAACGCAGTCTGCGACTGCGCCGACTCGGCGAAAGTCTCGACTGGCCAAGCAATCTGTGGATGGGCGTCTCCGTGGAGAACGCCGACGCGTTGCCGCGCATCGACCATTTGCGCGATGTTCCCGCCGCCGTGCGCTTCCTGTCGTGTGAGCCACTGATCGGGCCGCTCGACGGCCTGAACCTTGACGGCATCCACTGGGTAATCGCCGGCGGCGAGTCTGGCGCGAACCACCGCCCGGTTGACGGCGAGTGGGTGCGCGGCATCCGGGACGTGTGCCAGGACGCCGGTGTCGCATTTTTCTTCAAGCAGTGGGGCGGTCGGACGCCGAAGGCCGAAGGACGCGAACTCGACGGCCGGCGGTGGGACGAAATGCCGACTGCCGTCTAGCGGTTCTCGTCGAGATAGTCCTCGTAGCCCCACCACTCAGCGGTGGTTGGATCCCAGCACGGTTCAGGGCGCCACAGCCGTTGGCCGGCGTTCGCATCGTCGGCGCCGCCGTCCTCGAACAGTGAGAACTGACCTGTCTTGGCTTCCTTGGCCTGCCGCATCATTTCGGGCTCGCGTAGCGCGGCCTGGTTGTACAGGTGCCGCATTATGCGGTCGCCGGCGTCGTGGTCAGTGGCGAACACCATGTCGTAGATTTCCAGCTTGTTGTGCATCTGCATCGGGATGCGGTGCGTGATGGCATATCCGAGTTCGTGCTCGAACTTCCAGCGCATCAGGTTGACCATCTGCCGCCGGTAGTCGCTCGCGATGATCTTGCGCTGGTCGAATGCCCGCTGGATCTGGCGCCATTCGCCGCCGCCGTACAAGCGGTCTACCCGCTCCTGGAATGCCTCGTTGTTCGTGCCTCGTACGCCTTTGAGAATCATCGTGGGCGACATCAGGATCCAGATTTCCGCTTTGCGTCCGTACCTGCGGTCCCGGCGGAACGCAGCGAGTTTGCGGATAGTCTCCCAGTGCACTTCGGCGGCCTGCTGGTCGACGAACGCGAACGTCGGCGCCCACGCGACGTCGGCGAGACCAGCCAGGATGCCGTCGATCGTGGCGTTGCAGTCGCCTTCCACGACCTCGTAGCGGGTATCGCCGGGGAACTTCTCTCTTAGGTGCGTGTCGAGCGCGCGGGCGCGGGCCGGATCAAGTTCACCGAAGCGCAGTCGGCTGAACGGCGGCTGCGCGCTCATCGCGACGACTGGTGAACCGTCGAACTCGGCGCCGGTGTAGCGCTCGACGTTCTTCGGTTGGCCCGCCATCAGGTCGAGATAGATGCACTCAGACGACTTGCCGCTGACCGCCTTCGTGAACGCTGGCAGATAGCCGCTCAAGATCTCCAGCTTGTTCCGTGTCCAGTAGGACCACGGACGCGGGTTCGGGCTGATGACGTTCCCCCCTACAGTCGGCCGACCGGGCAAATCCCCCTTAGTCGACTGTAGGACCGCAGCGCGACAAACCTGCGCAGCGACGTAACAACGTCGTGCAGTTTGCGGCGCACCGCCGCGGACGAGTCGTCACTGTCTCGCCTATGGTCGCGGGATGCCGCTGCGTAAGCAGGTCTACAAGATCACTTACCCAAACGGGAAGATCTATGTCGGATCGGACCTCACAGGATCCATTTCCTACTTTGGCAGCCCGAGCGCCAAGGCACTGATTGAAGCCGACCATGCCGACCAGCGGCTTGATATGACGGTGCGCAAGGAGATCCTCTGGGAGTCCGAGACAGCTTCTAAGTCGGAGGTTCTCGCGATGGAGCGAAAATTGATTCGCGAGACAGGAGCAAACAATCCGGCGATCGGCTACAACATTATGCCGCGCTGGACCGGTGGCTGACGTACACCGCCGACTGCCGGATTGGACGGGCGCTATTCGACGCCCCGGCTTTCCCACTCGCCAAACGTCCCGTCCGATGAAATCCACTCCCGACGACCATTGCAGGACCGTCCGAGGGCTACAGCACCGGCAGTCGACGGGGCTGAAAATACGATGTTCCGGGTCACGCGGCCTACCTCGCCCTCGACCACGATCGCCCCGTTCTCAACCAGTTGCTCATGCTGGTCACGGCAAGACCGATACGCCTTCCGAGTGCTCTGCGCCTTGCCGACGCCATGCCAGGACGCGACCACCAACGAACCAGCGAGCATGGTGAACTCGCCGTCGATCTGTTGTGCCCGCGCGTCCACGCCGAGTTTGGCGTGACCTAGCCGAAAAATGGGTGACGTTGTCGGTTCCCCGAAAATGGCCACCGCCGCGCTGGGCTGTGGAACGCGAATGGCGTTGACGCCCAGGACCGGCAAGACGATCTGCAACTGAGAAATGAAATAGTCCATGTCCGATTTGTCCGCCTCAGGCAACGCCGGGGCAGCGGGCGTAGTGCTGTTGTCGACTGTTACGCGGCCAGCTTCCGTTGCCAGCGCGACCAACTTTGACTCCAAATAGCGCCCATGCGCTTTGGTCAGGTTGGCATCCTTGGACGTGATGATCACAACGCGATCCCAGGACTTCTTGTTGTGGTTGCGCAACCGGTCGGCGACCACCTCGGCCTCGCCGACATAGCAACGGGTGTTGCCGATGGCTTCTTCGTCGTCGCTTAGGAGCAAGTAAGCGCCAGTGTGCTGTGCCTCGTCGCGTAGAAGCAGCTTCGCTAGGTCCGACTTGCCTGCCATCAGCAGGTGACCCGTCCAGTTGGTAATTTCAGCGGTCGTCAATCCACCTGGTGTTCCGTCGACCAGAAACAGCTTGATTTGCTTCCCGCTCATCGGAACACCGTAGCCAGAGTCCGCGCAGTCCCACGGCGGCCTGCTCACATCGCGTGCGAGACGTCCGCGGCGACGTCGAGCGCCTGGTCGTCGGTGTCACGACGTTGTCACAACTCGTCCGGAACTTCTGTGCAAACGGGCATGGACCGCTGCGGACGCATACACCCCATTTCCGCAGGCAGTTGGCCCGGTTGAGAGCGGATCGGGAGACGGGTACGGATGCCGGCGGACCCGGATGGATGGGTCGGATCTGCCTCCGGAGCAGAAGGCCGCAGGTTCGAATCCTGCCGGGGGCACTTCCTATTCTCGCAGCTCAACGCAGCTTTTCATCCCTTACCCGGTGCGCGGCGTGCAGCTAGCGTGCACTTTCCTCGGCCCGACCAGCTACTGCTAGCAAATTGACCTCTTGAGCTGCGGTGATGCCCGGCGTACCGTTCGACGTCCGTTCGGTGCGGGAGGAGGCGAGCCATGGACTTTGAGAGCTACGGCTACTTGGGCGGTGGCAGCCGCCTGCCGGTCCCGCTCACGGTGGCGATGCCGGTGGGCTCGCTGGTAACAGACCCCACCGATCCCGGCGTCCTCGGCGTGGTGGTCGAGCACCCGGCCGTCGACCCCGATGGCGATGTGTGGCCGCAGCTGATGAACGTGCTGTGGCTGGACCTGGGCTACGAACTCATCGCGGCACAAGTGCTACGGACGGCGGTGCCGCTGTGACGCTGCCCCGCGACTGCCACGTCGCTTACGCCGACGATCCGCACACGCCCATC
Organism: Mycobacterium lehmannii; assembly: GCF_001499925.1. Taxonomy (NCBI): domain Bacteria; kingdom Bacillati; phylum Actinomycetota; class Actinomycetes; order Mycobacteriales; family Mycobacteriaceae; genus Mycobacterium; species Mycobacterium lehmannii. The sequence continues at coordinate 2,699 of NZ_LQIR01000027.1, read as the reverse complement.
GGCGTCGTGACCGGCCACCCGTCCCCCGGCCTGGTGGAGGTCACGTTCTACGGCGGCGGCATGGACTACGACATCATGCTGGCCCGCCATCTGGTGCCCGTGAGCGAGTGGCGGCTGTTGCCGCGGCCGGGACGTCTCACCCCGTACCAGCGGCAGGCCATCGCGGCGTGCCCGTGGTGCGACACACTCGGCCTGGTCGACGGCCAGGACGGCGAGCCGGTGTTCTGCGATCACCGGGCAGTAGATGCGGCGACCCATATGCAAAGGACAAACTGACCGCGTGGGGTCACTTCCGCCCCAACTGTCACAAATAGGCGGGTGTGCGTCGGCGTGTCATCCCGGCGAGCGCCCGAAGCGAGTGCATGATGATTGCGGATTCTCAGGTTCACCGCGACACGCAGGGTGTTGAGCGTGCGTTGCGTCCGGCTGTTCCGATAGCCTTTGCCCTGACAGAAGCAAGGCCCCAGGCCCGCGCCTAGGGAAAGGCTCTGGACCTGAGGCTTGCCACCTACTTGGCCGTAGACCGACAAGCTATCAGGTGATGTGTGCCGGGTCTCGGCGACCGGCACATTTGTGACCAGAGCGTTCTTCCCTTGCTGCTGTTGCGGGTGCGCTGTCGCGTGCGCAACCGCGACGACGCGCGAGGAAGGAGGTGAGGGTCATCATGACCGCATCGACGGGACAGCTCTGTCCGGCGAGTGGGGTTTGGCAGTCCATGGACTTCCCCAGCACCACCGCTCCGATCGCGAAGGGCAACCGCATGCCGCCACACAACGGCAAGTCGGTTACCTGGCAGCTGATTCAGTACGCCTAACGGCGTCAGCTGAGGGGCGGCACCAGCGCGGGGTGGTGTCGTCCTTCTCTCCGGCTTATGGAGCGCAGATTACGTTGCACCACCGACACCGTTAGGAGTTCAGGAATTGTCAGACGGCGACTACGGCGGTGCCCGCCCGCCGACGTTCTCGCAGCGGGCCGGGCATGTCCCATACCCTACGGAGATTCAACACGGCGATCTTGACGGCCGCTGCCGCACCGATCTCTGGAACTACATCATCAAGATCTACCTACATAACGCGGGTCCCGTTAGTTTTGAAGACATTTGGGCTGACCACTATGGGCTACCCCTGAACGATTACGCCTTTCGGAAGCTCTTCGCCCAGCTCGAGCAGACAGTTCGTAAGTCCGCGTACCACTACCTTTTCGACCTCGTGGAGTGGCTCGTCCAGCGCACCCCCGACGGGTACTCGGAGATGAGGTTCGGGACGACGTCGGAAGACATCAACCGCATCCTTGCGCGCAACCGTGCTGGCTACCGCATCGTAGACTTCCAGGTCGTGCCCATCACCAATGAGGCTGAGCTGTCGTCAATTACGACCGCGATCGAGTCGACCTCGACACCGGCGGCCAGACATCTCAAGAATGCCCTGGCACTGTTCGCGAACCGCGATCAGCCGAACTACGCCAAATCGATCCAGGAGTCCATTTCTGCCGCAGAGGCCGCGGCACAGGAATTGGCCGGAGTCAGGAAGCCCCTTGGCGACTCGCTTGACATCGTGAAGAAGAACAGCACCGATCTGCATCCGGCATTGATCGCTGGCTGGAAGAACTTGTACGGCTTCACAAGTGACAGTGGCGGCATCCGTCACGCCGGGTTCGACGGAACGATCCAGCCGAGCCAAGAGCTGGCGCAGTATTTCCTCGTGACCTGCTCAGCGTTCGTGAACCTAGTCACCGTCATCAAGTCGCAGCAACCAACGTAACTGGCACACATCAAGTACCCGTCGTGCCGGGGCCCGGCCAGGTTATCGCCAGGGGTCGGATGACAAGAAGTATGTCTCGTCAGGCGCTGTAAGCGTCCGCCACACCGGCGCGAAGTACTTGTTGTTCAGTTTCGTCACCTCGGCGAAGTCGGTCACCACTTCCGACACGTCTAGTCCGCGGTCGGCTCGCCGCGCGCCGGCATTCGTGAGATTCGTGGAGCCTTTGAAGGCGACGAGTCCGTCGATGATCAGTATCTTCTGGTGCGGTGCGTCATATATGCCTTGCGTCGACGGAATCACCTTCGCCGTCAGATCCGGCGCCTCGTCGGGGAAGTCGGTTAATTCCGCCCGGGCATGGGCCTCCACGTTCGACGCGAAGCCGTAAACCGGGACGCGCATGCTTGCCATCTTCAGCGCCCCGATCATGACGTGGCTGATCCCCCAGGTGGTGAAGTGAACGAAGTAACGAGCACGGGAAATGACTTCGAAGAAGGTGCGCATCGTCGGCCAGGGCTGTGATCCGAAGGAGCCCTGATCCCCTCTTGACTCTCGAACGACTTCGGCAAGCGCCGTTGCATGCGGGAACAGTTCACCGTGGTCAATGACCCAGCCCTGATCACGGAAGTGCTGCCGTACCGTCTTGTATCCCGTCCAGCTCTCCTCGACGTCCCCAACGAACGTGACGGCACAGGCGGGGCAGGAATACGACTGCGGCTTGTGGTCGTCTCCCATATCGGGCTTCACATCGCGAATCAGCCCTCGGCACGCGGGGCAAATCCTGCTCGGAGGTTGAAAGTCGAGAATTGACGTGATGTCGAAACCTGCCACACCACCATCATCTCCCTGCACAGGCCGACAACGGGGCGGTACTCCCAGACTGGGGCAGCATCTAAGCGCCAATGCCCACCGTGGGCCTGGGGGTGGGGGGGGGGCGCGGCC
>NZ_LQIR01000026.1:0-43612 GCF_001499925.1 Mycobacterium lehmannii | reverse complement strand
CTACGATGCCCAACGGAGCGACCAGCCCCTGGTCGCAATCCAATAGATCGAGCCTCCGGCAGAACCAGGGCGGTTCATTCCAGGCGTCTGGTCCGGTGTCGTAGTAGATTCCGCCGTTGACTCGGGCCTCGCCGATGTATCCGCCGTCTAACCCATCCCACTTGCCGAGAACTACGCGATCGGCATTTCCAAACTGATGCGTGGAAAGGTTTGCGAGCTCGCGGGCAAGGTCCGCTACTGGGCTTCCGTTCGCGAACGCTTCGTTCAAAGTGGACGCAATGATGGGTGCGTCGGGTGAGTAGCCAGCATCGCCAACCGGTGATGGGGGATGGCCACTGGCCGGTGGCTCGTAGGTAGATTCGGGCAGGGTCGAGTGATTGACTGTCCCTGTGGCACTTGGCAAGTCGATGATCTCGTCGGGTATGGCTCCTCGTGCGCCGTGAGCCAGGAGTGCGCCTTCGCCGCCGAGTATGGCGCTGGGCGCGGTGAGAGCGGTTCCGCCGGCGACCTCGCCCAGGTAGTGGCCGGGATACTTGGTCAGGTGGTCGAGATCCGCAGTGATCGAGTCGATCGGATTGGTCACCCGTTGCCACGTGCCTTTGGCCATGTCGGTCCAGGAGTCTTTCAAGTCCTCCCATCCATTGGCTCCGATCAGGTTTTTGATGCCCTCTTCGGTGTTGAACCAACCGTCGGCGAATCCGTCGGAAAAACTCGGCTTGGGCATCGATCCGTTCTCGGACGGCCTGGAGGCTGGTAGCGGTTTGTGTGCTGCGGCGACCATCGCGTCGAGCCGCTGCTCGATCTGGGTGGGCGGCACCCCGTCACGCAACATCGTCTCGCGGGCAAGCCTCTTGAACTGCTCGACCTTGGCCGGGTCCAGTGGCGCCGGCTGCGGGGGTGGGGCGGGCCGGTCAACAGGTGCGCCGGCGAGCTGATCTAACGCGCTGGCAAGGCTCTCGGGTTGGGATGCCGGTTCGCCGGACCTGGGATCCTTACGTTGCTCACCGGTGGCGGGCAGCAGCAGATCGCCTGCTGTCTTGCGCACCGGCTCGGTGGCCCCGCTGGCGGCGGTGATCGCGCCCGCCAGCTCGGTGTCGATGCGTTGTCCGTCGGCGAGCGCGGCGCCGATGCGCTGGTCAAGGTCGGCGACCTTGGCCGCCACTTGCGCGGCGTACTCCTCGGTCATGTGGCTGGTGTCGGGCGCGATCACCTGGTTGGTGCTTTCGTCGATGAGCACGGTCGGCGCGGCGGCGGCATCGTCGAGAATGCCTGTGATGGTCTGGGCCAGGGTCTCGGCGTCGTGGTGGATGCGTTCCATGCGGCTCGCGGCCGTACCGAGATTGTCAGCCACGCTTTCGTGGTCGACAGCCGTGGCCGTCATCGCCGACTTGGCCGCTTGTGCGCCCTGTCCCTCCCAAGTCGACACCGTGATCAACGAGCGATAGAACTCAGCAGAGTTGGTGTGGTTGTCGCAGGCCGCGCGCGCGGATCGGGCCAGGTCGGCGATCTCGGGTGGCCACTGCTTCAGGTCGGCCAGCGTCAGCGCCACGATGTCATCTCACAGCGCAGAACCGGCATCCTCGATACCCTCGGCGCCCCCGGCATCGGTGCGCACATAGCTGTCGGCCGCCGCGCGGTGTGCCCGCGCGTGCTTGGTGAAATCCGCGGCGAAACGTGCACCGTCGGCTTCCCACGCGGCCACCATCTTCGGCAACGCCGCAGCGCAAGCCCCCGATCCAAGAGCCGTACTACCCGCCCGCGCCTGCGCCGCCTGATGTGCGGTCTCAAACCCGCTGGCCTGGCCGTCCAGTTTGTCTGCGGTCATGCGCAACTCGATCGGATCGACCTTCAGCGGCTCACTCGAGTCCGACACCCTCCCCCCTTCACTGGGCCTAGCCGCACACTAACAGCGCTGCGGTGCAGTCCGACGCGGCAAATTTTGGCAGGGAGAGACCGCCCCAAGGCGCGGCGGACGGCACCCATGAGACGAAGGCGCCCAGTCGTCGCCCCGCCGCGAGTGGTTTCATGCAACATGGCGTTCCCCATGGCGATCGGAGGCGGCGCATGACTCTCGTCGACAACGCGACCGTCCGCCGGGCGGTGGGGGAGTTCGCGGCCCAACCTAATCAGCGAACTGCCCTCGATGTGCTTCGGTCGTGCATGTACAGCGAATTGCTCTTCGACATCACCGGGTCCGACGAGCCTCAGGACGGTTCGTTCGGCGCCGGATCCGAATTGCAATTCCGTGGCGGTACGGGGCCCGATGGCGGCCGGGCGCTTTATGTGTTCACCCGGCAGGAGGAGATTCCCCGCCTCTACCCTCCGGACACTCGCACCCAGTCGATGGTCACTCCGGCGACGGGTGCGCTGAGTTTCGCACGGAGCCGCCAGGACGCTTGGCTCTATATAGATCCTGCAGGTCCGACGTGCGGGCTGTCTGCGGCGGACATCGATTTCGCGCTGCGGAACCCGAACAACGAGCCGTTGAAGACGGCGCTCGCCGCACTGGATGCCGGGGACGCCGACAGGGAGGATGTCTTGCGAGTCCTGCTGACGGAGGGACCGTTGCTGCTGGGTGCGGACGGGAACTCCGTACCGGGCAAGACGTTGATTCGATCAATGACCCTGGGTGACGGCTCAACAGCTCTTGTCGGCTTCACCAGCGCTCCCGAGGTCGCCGCGCACAACCCGTTCGATGGGGTCGGCGATTTCACCACGCTCAGAGTGCTGGACATGGTTCGGAAGAACGGGCACGGCGGGATAGTGATCAACCCGGCAGGGCCGTCAATTGCCTTCTCGGCAGCAGAGATTGACGGCTGATGCTGCGCATCCTCATTGGGTCGATTCTGCGCGATCGGAACCATCCGGGATAAGCTCTCCCCATGGAACTACTACGCAACGTAGTTGTACTGTTGCACATCGTCGGCTTCGCGATCACCTTCGGCGGCTGGGCGGCCGAAGCCCTGTCGCGGCGCTTCCGCACGACGCGCGCCATGGATTACGGCCTGCTGCTGTCGCTTCTCACCGGACTCGCTCTCGCTGCGCCGTGGCCCGCCGGCGTCGAGCTCAACTATCCGACGATCGGCATCAAGCTGGTGATCCTCGTCGTACTCGGTGGACTTCTCGGCATGGGCAGCGCCCGTCAGAAGCGCACCGGCAACCCGATCCCGCGCCCGATGTTCTGGTCGATCGGCGTGCTGTCGTTCACCGCCGCAGCCATCGCCGTCCTGTGGTGACTAAACACTGTCAGCAAACTGTCGAAGAAGTGAATTGTCATACCCACCTGGAATAATGGTGTAGTGACGCAAACTGCAACCGAACGCCTGCACATCATCGAAGGAGCCGTCTGGAAGGACGCGGTGATCACTCTGCTGGAGGATCGCTCGCCCTACCGGCCGTGGCGCTACGGCTTCGGCGAAGCCCACGTCGGCGACCCTGTGGCCATCGTCTTGAACACCGATCCGCCGTCGGTCATGACGCGCCTCGGCCGCATCGGTCCCGACGGCCGCTTCGACCGCGCCGAGATCACCTGGGGCCTGCCGAGCCCCGGTCTGGTGGATCTCGACACCGTGGCACGGCTCGTGAGGTTCGCCGACGACGAGGACCCGCGCAAGGTGTGGCAGCTCCGCGGCGACGCGGCCACCCGCATGGCCCTCGCGTTGACCGACTGTGACGCCGGGGCCAAGCGATCGACCCGGTTCGGCCACTCCACCTTGGCCGCGGCGGCCGTCCTGCTCCATTGCCGCGGCAGGTGCACCGGATGCGGCGCCGTTCTCGACCTGCTCGGCCAGCATGCCCGCGACGCCTTCCGCATCCGCACTGTCGACTTCCCTGAACGCCCGCAACCTCAGCCGGTGATCATGGAAGCCACCAACGTGCCGACCTACTTCTACGGGCCGATACCCGACAAGTGTTGGCTGCCTGAGCTTCCTGCCGATTGGCCCGGCGTACTATGCCTGCGCTGCGACACCGCCATGCGTGACAGCGGCCTCACGAGCCTGATCGACTACCTGTTCTCCCAGCATCCGCGGTGCCCCTACTGCGGCGCCCAACGGACACAGAGCGCGCAGTTCGGGCACGTCTTCCATCTGGACTTCCCGCCGTGGGACGACTACCGCGGCTGTACCCGCCGTCTTAACGACGATTGGACCTGTACCGAATGCGGCGGCGAGTGGTGATCCGCTACCGGGCCCGAATGCGCTGCGCCACCTCGCCGTAGCGCTCGAATCGCTCCGGATCGGCCAGCGCGTTGTACAGCACGACGCGTGACGCCACCGGGCCGTACTTCTCGATGAGCGTGTCCGCCAACCCATCCCACGTCGCTTCCGTCGCGAACGTCGCGATGTGCTCGTCGGTGATGCACTCCGCCATGCCCTTGAGGTCACCAGCCTTCTGCTTTTCGCGGATGCGCGCCGTCGTGCCCTCGAAACCCGCCTCGTCCCAGATGAACGCGTAGTTCGGCGTGCTGCCGTAGAAGCTCATGCTGGTGCGCACCAGCTCCCGCTCGCGGTGACGCTCCTCGTCGGTGTCGCCGACGATGGTCATCACCGGCACGATTACCGCCACATCATCCGGTGATCGACTCGACTTCGCAGCTCCCTCAGTCACATTCGGCAGCACATGTCGCGCGATATATCCCGGCTCGCCCAGCGGATGCACATGGATCCCGTCGGCCACCTCGCCAGCCATCCTCAGCATCCACGGGTTCACCGCGGCCACATCGACCATCGGATCCGGCGCGTCGATCGGTCCCGCGTTCCACTGCGGGGTGATGAAGTCCAGGCTGTAGAAGTCCCCGCGGTGTTCCAGCTTGCCCGTCCGAAACGCATGGAAGCACGCCTTCACCGCCAGCACGTAGTCCCGCAGCCGCGGGCCCGGGCGCTCGAAGTCCACCCCGTAGCGGCGCACCACATGGGTGCGGACCTGCGTGCCCAGCCCGAGACGGAACCGGCCGCCCGACGCCTCCTGCAACTCCCACGCCGTCGCCGCCGTGACGAACGGGCTGCGCGGGAACGCCACCGCCACACCCGTCGACAATTCCAGCCCCGGCGCGGCCTGCGCCGCCACCGCCGCGTTCATGTACGGCGTGCGGCCGGTCTCGGTGAACAACAACCCGTCGAATCCGGCCGCCTGAGTACGCCTGGCCAGGTCACCGATGTCTTGCAGCGGTTGCGGGGTGGTCATCACGTCGACATGCACAGGTGGCACCCTACGCCCGAGTCGTCCCGGAAGTTTGGAAAGGCTTCACTCAACTACGAACGCCGACGCGGAATTTCGAACCTCCACCAATTTGAAGCCGCGTTTCGCTACCTTGGCAACACGCTTCGAATATGAACCCGATCTCGTCGGAGGGCATGGCAATGACCGAGCAGTTCCTGGAGCCCGCTCCGAGCAAAGCCGAACTCGCCATATCGAAGGGCTGGGTCCAGGGCGTCGCCCTGGTCATGGTCTTCGGCTTCCTGATCATGGGCATGCTGGCCGCCAGGACCTACTCCGACTCGATGCCGCAGCCGCAGCGCGTTGTCGGCCCCGACGGCCAGACACTCTTCACCGCGCAGGACATCACCGCCGGCCAGCAGATCTTCCTGCGCCGCGGGCTGCAGCAGTACGGGTCCGTGATGGGCCACGGCGGCTATCTCGGACCGGACTACACCGCCGAATACCTTCGCCTGTCCGCCGACCATGTCGGACAGGAGCTGCGCGACGCCGGAGTGCAGGATCCGACCGCCGCCGTCGTCGAGATGATGCGGACCAACCGTTACGACGAGGCCACCGGAACCCTGCAGTTCACTGCCGAGCAGGTAAGCGCATTCGAAGAGATCCGTAACTACTACGCCGACCTCTTCGGCACCGACTCCACCGAATACGGCCTCATCCCGCAGGTCATCACCGACCCGCAGGAAATCAAGGAGCTGACAGCGTTTTTCAGCTGGACCGCCTGGGCCAGTGCGGCGCAACGTGACGGCCACTCTTACTCCTACACCAACAACTGGCCACCGGAAGAGCGCGTCAACAACACGCCTACCGCCGACATCCTGGTCTGGTCGGCGATGTCGCTCATCGCGCTGCTCGCCGGGCTCGGCGCGCTGTTCGCCCTCTACGGCCGATGGAGCCGCAAAATCGGTTGGCACGCAACCGAAACGCCGTCGCTGAAGTTCCGCCAACCCGGTGAGGTGGCGATCACCCCGTCGCAAAAGGCGACCGCCTGGTTCTTTCTCGTTGTCGCGGTGCTCTTCCTCGCCCAGGCGATACTGGGCGGCGCGATCGAGCACTACCGTGCCGAATTGAGCGACTTCTTCGGCCTCGACCTGGCGCAGATCCTCCCGTTCAACTTGGCGAGGACCTGGCACGTGCAGCTGTCGCTGCTGTGGACCGCGGCATCGTTCCTTGCCGCGGGAATCTTCCTGGCGCCGATCATCTCCGGCCGCGAACCACGCCGGCAGTCCTGGCTGACCTACGGTCTGCTGGGCGCGTTGTTCGTCGTCGTCGCCGGCACGCTGATCGGCACGGCGCTGAGCACGTTCGGTGTCGACTGGGCGAAAGGCTCGATCTTCTTCGACCAGCAATGGGAGTACCTGGACCTGCCGCGGTTCTGGCAGGCGCTGCTCGTCATCGGGTTGTTCCTGTGGATGGCGATCATCTTCCGCGCGATCCGGTCCCGGCTGAAGACCGAGAGCAAGTTGAACATGCCGTGGCTGTTCTTCTACGCCGGTCTGGCCATTCCCGCGTTCTACGCCGTCGGCATGCTCGCCGGCACCGAGACGCATCTGACCGTCGCCGAGTTCTGGCGGTTCTGGGTGGTGCACCTGTGGGTGGAGGACTTCCTCGAACTGTTCACGACGGTCATGGTGGCCTACATCTTCGTGATGCTGGGCGTCGTGCGGCGCAAGATCGCCATCCAGCTGATCTTCCTCGACGTCATCCTCTACTCGATGGGTGGCGTCATCGGGACGATGCACCATCTGTACTTCTCGGGAACACCGGTGGAGCACATGGCTCTTGGCGCGTTCTTCTCCGCTCTCGAGGTCATCCCGCTGACGTTCCTGACCGTCGAGGCGTGGACGTTCCTGCAGCTCGGCTCGCGGCAACAATCCCGCAGCAGCGCGCCGTTCCCGCACCGGTGGGCGGTGATGTTCCTCGTCTCAGTCGGGTTCTGGAACTTCGTCGGCGCAGGCATTTTCGGCTTCCTGATCAACCTGCCGATCGTGTCGTACTACCAGATCGGCACCGCGCTGACCGCCAACCACGCGCACGGGGCGATGATGGGCGTCTACGGCATGCTCGCCGTCGGCTTGGCGTTGTTCGCGCTGCGCTACATCATCCCGCCGCAGCGCTGGCCGGAGAAGCTGGCCAAGCTGTCGTTCTGGTCGCTCAACATCGGTCTGGCGTGGATGGTGTTCGCCACCCTGCTGCCGCTCGGCGTCCTGCAGTTGTGGCATTCGGTGAACGACGGCTACTACGAGGCACGGACATTGAACTACATCACGCAGTCGGGCAACGCTGTGCTGGAGTGGTTGCGCATGCCCGGCGACTTCCTGTTCATCCTCGGCGGCGTGCTGCCGTTCCTCTGGATCGCCTGGCTGGGTGTGCGGTACGGCATCAAGGCGACCACGCACACGCTGCCCGCCGAGACGTTGTTCGTCGAAGAGCACGCCCACGCCGAGGAGGACCGCACCGGTATGGCGGTACCGGGACGCAGCCGTTATGCCTCGGACCGACGGGTGCCGCCCGACGAAAGCGGTGAGGGTCCGTGATCGCCGGCATCGGGATCGCGGCGTGGCTGACGATCGGCTACGCGCTGGTTCTCGTCGCCATCGCGTACGGCATCGACACGTTCGCCCGCCGCGCCGCGGCCAAGGTCGAGGGGCACCGGACGGGTGCGTTCGTCTACCACGAGGACCACGACGCCTGGCAGTGTCCGGAGGATCAGTGGTTGTGGCCCACGTCGTTTGACCCCGACAACCGGGTCATGCGCTACCGAGGCACCCCGTCGATCTGCAACGCCTGCCCGGTCAAGCACACGTGTACCTCGTCGCACGACGGCCGCGAGGTGAGCCGGGCGATCGACAGTTGGCCGGCGTCGGAGGCGGCGCGCTTCCATCGCGGAATCGCCTGTGCCGTCAGCGCCATCGCGGTGATCCTGCCGTCGGCGACGGCCCTGGCGGCCGACACCGTGCCGGAGGCCTTGCTGCTGGTGGGATCCGCCGTCGTGGTCGGTGTGATGAGCCTGCCGCTGTGGTCGCACCTACGACGCACCCCGGCCGTCCCTGACGGGGTGGTGTTCCAGTCGCTCGACGACAACCTCGAGGAACGAAAGCGGCTGGCTGAAGCGGAGATCCGTCGTCGAAGCTCGTATGCGTCCGATCGGCGGGCTGAGCCGAGGGAGGTGCTCTGATGGAGGCGTGGATGGTTGTCGTCGTGTTCTTCGCGATCGTGCTGCTAGCGGTCGCGGTCGCGTCGATACGCGTTGTCAAGGAGTACGAGCGTGGGGTGGCGTTCCGCCTTGGCCGGCTGCGCGGACCGCTGGGGCCCGGCATCGTCGTCGTGGTGCCCGGCATCGACAAGCTCGTGCGAGTGGACCTGCGAACCGTGACCCTGACGATCCCGCCGCAGGAGGTCATCACCCGCGACAACGTGACCGCGCGGGTCAATGCCGTGGTGCTGTTCCGGGTGACTGATCCGACGAAATCGGTGATGGCCGTGGAGAATTTCGCGATCGCGACGTCACAGATCGCACAGACCACGCTGCGTTCGGTCGTCGGGCGGGCCGACCTCGACACGCTGCTCGCGCACCGCGCCGATCTCAACGAGGATCTCGCGGCATCGATCGCCAAGCAGACCGAGCCGTGGGGGATCGTCGTCGAGGTCGTCGAGATCAAGGACGTCGAGATTCCCGAGATGATGCAGCGCGCGATGGCCCGCGAGGCCGAGGCCGAACGGGAGCGACGCGCCAAGGTGATCAGCGCGCGCGGCGAACTGCAGGCGTCGACCGAACTGCGGGACGCGGCGATCACGCTCAGCGAGAGCCCTGCATCGCTGCAATTGCGCTATCTGCAGACGCTGCTGGAACTGGGCGCCGACCAGAACTCGACCGTCGTGTTTCCGATTCCCATGGACATCGTGCGCCCGTTCCTCGAAGGCTCTCGGGACGATCCGGCGGCTCCCGGCGGCGCGATTCCTCACATCAGGAGGGTCAAATCCGATGAGTAGCAACACACCTGAACCCGCGACCGTCGACCAGAACGGTGACGCCGTCGACGACGGTCGTCCGGTGGTGCTCGAGCCCACCCCGCCCGGCCTGTGGCGGGCGCTGCTGGGAACCGCGGTCGCCGTCCTGGCGCCGCTGTTCGGGTTTCTGGTCGGCGGCATGATCGGAGCCGGGACGGTGGGGGAGTCGGTGGATCCGATGTTCCTGTCGCTGTTCGCCGGCATCGTGATCGGCGGCATCGGGGTATTGGTGGCGCTTTCGGGTGGCGCGCGGCTGTGGCGGCACTTCCACCGGAAGGACGACGCCGTCGAGCCCTGAGCGCTTGGTTATGGCGTTGATCCCGCGCTCAGGGCTTGAATTCCCTTGCATTTCAATCCTCACCGCAGAACTGTCATGATCAGGCGTCGAGCAGCGCGACGCCATCGCGCCAAGCGCGAAGCACCTCCTCGACGCGATCGGTCACCGTCGCCCGCGCAGTGTCGCGGTCGAGGCCCGACGCCACCAGCCGGTCGTAGTCGGTGTCGACATGGAGCACCGAGGCTGTGACCGCCCCACGGACCGCATCGTGTCCGATCTCGGGCACCGCCAGCCGTCGGGCTCGATCACGCGACTTGACGGCGGTGTGCAGCGCGATCGCGTCGGCACGATCGGTCGGACAGCCGGGGAACTGGTCCCGGATGATCGCAGCAATGCCATCGCTGCCGCGTACACCGGCGTCAGCGAGGCTGGCCACCGCGGTAGCCTCGATCACCGCCGGCTCGGCCAGGATGCCCTGCCTCTCGTACAAGCTGTGCCCCCCGTAGCGGAAGCGCCGAAGGTTCCTGCGCATCACGACGACCGGTGACCGGCTGAGCTTCACGGCGCGCCGGGTGAGCGCTGCGCTGCCCGCGGGCAGGAACTCCAGATGGCCGAACCCGGCGCAATCGAGGCACACCGTGCCGGACTTCGTTCTGAGGAAGACGCCGGACGCGCCAGAGCATTTGGCACATTCCGTCACATACGGTTCCTCCTCCGCATGTCTGACTCGTACATCCCCGCCGGCCATGCGCCGACGGTACGCCAGAAGTCCGACACCACGACCGACTGTGGTATCAAAGTGGTATCATCGCCCGCATGGGTATGACTCTCCGTACCAGCGAACGACAGACTGAGGCGCTGCGCCGTCAGGCCGAGGCCGAGGGCCGTTCCATGCAAGCCGTGGCACTCTCGGCCATCGACGAGTACATCGAGCGTCGTGCCCATCTGGCCGATGTGAAAGCGGTGTTAGACAGGGTGATTGAACGCGAACAGGGTGTGTTGCGGCGGCTAGCTGATACGTGACCGTCTATCTGGATCTCGATGACCTACTGCTGATCGCGGGGCGGGCAATCTCCGGCGAGGTGGTGATCAGGGATTACGGCCTACTGGAGTCGGCGGTGGTGCGCGCCAGGACCATCGTCGCCGGAGCCGAGGTCTATCCGGACATCGACACCAAAGCCGCCGCCGTCCTGCATTCACTCTGCCGCAACCGTGCCCTCGTCGACGGCAACAAACGCTTGGCATGGACGGCCTGTCAGGTGTTTCTTGGCCTCAACGGGCAGTGGGTGACCGCAAGTGAGGACGCTCGCTTCGACTTCATGATCGCCATCGCCTCGGGTGCGATTGACGACGTGCCCGAAATCGCCGCGCAGCTCCGGGCATGGTGCGACTAAGGCTCAACGCTCCGCAAGCCAGGCGAAGAACTCCTCGGCGGTGAACACCGGCTTGCCGTACTCCTGGGCCTTGCGCGCCTTGCCCGACTGTGTGCCCGCCTCGGCCGTCACCAATACCTCGCACCGCGTCTTGGTCACCGACCGCACCGGCTTGAGACCCGCTTTCGCGGCCAGCCGCTCGATCTCCTCGCGCTCCACCACGCGACCCGATGAATCCAAAGCCGTTCCGGTGAAACAGATCCGCGCCCCTGGCACCAGTGCGTCTTCGATATCGTGCCGCGCCACCAACACCGCGTCACTCACCACGTCGATGCCTAACAGCGCGGACGCGTTGTGCAGCCGGGCGACAACCTCGTCAGGCAGCAACGAGCGGGAAGCGGCCGCTCGCAGTTGATCAGCCACTGCCGACCGCGCCGCCGCGTCCCACGACGAGTCGAGGTTTCGGTGCACCGATGCGCCCAGCATCACGGCCCCCACGTCGCGGCTGATCCGCAACAGCGCCGACAACCCGGGCAGATGATCGGCCTTCGGTGTCGGCACGTCCGGATCACGGCTGACCAACAGGCCCGAAACCGATTCTGCCGGTTCGGGTTCCTCGAACGCCGTCGAGCCAGCCTCGACATCAGCCTGCGCGTGTGCCGCCAGCGCCGACCGCGCACGTTCCAACGCCGTTCGCCCCGACACGCGCGCTTTACGCAACTCGATGCCCAACGGCATCACCGCCACATGTCCGAGCCTCTTGAGTTCGAAGTCGATCAGCCCCAGCGTCTCGTCCACCGCCGGCCCGACGGGCGTGCAGCCCGCCAACATCGGCGCGATCACCGCCCAGGCCTCGCGCAGGGTCGGCGCCAGCAGCACGTCGGAAACACTGATGCCGTAGGCGCTTCGCGCATCGGCGAGATCGCGCTGCGGGTTGATCAGCGTCGAGACCCCCGTACCATCGTCGAACGCCACCGCCAGTTCCACTGGCCTGGGTCGAGACATTCGGCCCTCGTCGCCGACGGTCAGCATCCCGATCGCGCAGTACTTGCGCGCCGTGGCACCGCCGACCGAACTACGCAGGAACCGGGCGATCCGCCGGTCGGTCTTCAGATCTTTGGGCAGCACGGGGCGTTTGAGCACCAGACCGGCCAACGAGGTGCAGCGGCTCAACGCAACGTATAGCTGCCCGGTCGAGAACATGCCCCCGGTGAGGTCGACGACCACTCGTTCCAGCGTCTGGCCCTGACTCTTGTGGATCGTGATCGCCCACGCCAGCTTGAACGGCAGCTGGGTGAACGTCCCGATCACCTCGCGCCGCAACGCCCCGCCGTCGACCACCGGACGGGTGGCCTCCCATGTGAACGGCGTGACCTCCGCACACGATCCGTCGGTGAACTCGACCTCGACAACCGCGCCGTAGCGGTCGTAACCCACCCCGACGACACGGCCGAGCGAGCCGTTGACCCACCGGTCGCCCTGGTCGTTGTTCAGCATCATCACCTGCGCGCCGACCTTGAACCGCAGCTCGTCCTCGATCGGCTTGTCGAACAGCGACAGGTCGCCCGACTCGCTGGCGCGGTGCACCATTTCGTCGCCGGGTAACCGCTCCAGCTGTTGCCGGTTGCGTGCGGTCACCAGCCGATTCGTCGGCGCCAGGGTCAGCCAGAACTCGTCGTCGGGCGGCACGAAGTCCTTGTCGGCGCGGGCGTTGAGCTGCTCCTGGGCGTGGCCCAGCAGCACCCCCTCGCGAATCTCATTGAGGATGGCCGTCATTCGGTCGTCGCCGAGCTGACGGAACACCGTCGTCAACGAGACGGTGGGGAAGTCGTCGCGGTCGAACTTGCGGGCCGAGAAAAAGTACGGGGTGTCGTAGACCGTCGTGAAGTAGCCTTCCTCACCGTCGCCGACGACCGGTGGAAGCTGGTACAGGTCGCCGACGAGCACGATCTGCACGCCGCCGAACGGTGCTCCCGGTTCGGGACCGAACCGCTCGAGCGCCGTGGCGACCATGTCGAAGACGTCGGCGCGAACCATCGACGCCTCGTCGATGATCAACGTCTGCAACGACGCGAGTGTCTTGGCGAACCGACCCGGCCGGTACTGGCCGCCGGTGACGTCGTGAAGCGTCGTCGTGGTGCGGAACCCGAACAGCCGATGGATGGTGTAGCCGTCGACGTTCAGCGCCGCGATACCCGTCGGCGCGACCACCACGACGTTGCGGTCGGTCTCCGCCATGAAGTGCCGAATCAACGTCGACTTGCCGGTGCCGGCCTTACCCGTGAGGAACAGGTGCCGGCCGCCGGCAAGGAGCGCCAACGCGTCGCGGAACTCGTCGGTGAGGATCAGTTCCCCGCTCACGGGTGGCACAGTACCCGCGTGCGCGGGAGTTACCACGACTGCCGTTTTCGGCAGTGTCGGATGCGGCACACTTGAACATGTGGCGGACTTGTTGATCGCGGTCAATCCGCAGGAGGATTCCCGGTTGCGCTACCTGCTACGTGTGCCGCAGCCGGGCGGCGACCTGCTGTTCCGGACGTCGGACACCTGGCCTCGGGTCAAGGCGCTGTACTGCCATCCGATGAGAATCGAGGAATGGCCCGCCGACGCCGAGATCGTCGAACGGCTACCGCTGCAAAGCTGTCAACGGCGAGGTGGTGCCATCGATGTGATCCTCACACGCGGCCGGGAGAACCGATCGCAGATCGTCTTCACCACCGCGCGAGGCCGCGAGACCGTGTTCTGGCAGTCGCCGCGCACGCGTAAACAGGCGCGACCCAACGTCCGGACACCGACCGCGCGCGCCCAAGGCATCGAGCGGTTGCCGATCCTGGTGGACGCGCACGAACGGTACGCGTACACATTCGGCACCCAGCAGGTCAGCCTGGAGAAACGAGCGCTGCCCTGCGGCGACTACGGGGTCGCCGTCGACGGGACACTGGTGGCCAGCGTAGAGCGAAAGTCGTTGTCGGATCTGGTATCCAGTCTGACCAGCGGCAAGCTCCGCTACCAGGTGGGGCACCTGGCGTCGCTTCCGCGCGCAGCGGTCGTCGTCGAGGACCGGTACTCGCAGCTGTTCCGCGTGGACTATGTGCGTCCAGCGGTCGTCGCCGACAACCTCGCCGAGCTGCAGATCCGTTGGCCGACAGTGCCTATCGTGTTCTGCGAGACCCGGCGACTCGCCGAGGAGTGGACGTACCGGTTCCTCGCCGCGGCCCATACCTGGGCGGTCAGCGAGGAGGCGACGGTGCGGCGCATCGTCACGGTACCGGTCACGGTCTCGTCGTCATCGTCATCTACGGAGTCCGGGCCCAGCACCGCCTCGGTCCGCGCCTGGGCGCGGGACGCCGGGCTGCCGGTGCCCGATCGGGGTCGACTGCGTCCGGAAATCTGGCAGGCCTGGCGGGAAGCCAACGACGTCCAGTGACGCCGTGCGCTCGCGGTCAGATTACGGCCATCGCTTCGCGCTCGATGACCTCCGCCGCGGCCCGCTCGCCGGATCGTACGGCCCCGTCGATGAAGCCATACATCACTGCCGAGGTCTCGGTACCGGCCCAGTGGATCCGTCCGCACGGCTCACGCAGCGCGGGACCGAATTCGGTGAGCACACCCGGCGGGGCGTGCGCGATCATCCCGCCACCGGAGTACCGCTCCACGGTCCAGTTCTGTTCGACATAGTCCACCGGCGAAAGTGCCTTGTCACCGAACCTTTCGGCGACAGCGGCGAGCACCGCCCGCTTGCGCTCGTCGTCATCGAGATTCGTCAACCGTCGTGCCTCCGGTCCCTCGGTGATGACGGTGAGCATGCCGGGAGTGCCGGTGTTCGTGCACGAGTCGATCGTCAGGTTCGCCGGTGATCCCGGTGCGAACGACTGCCCCGACAGGCCGTCGGCCCGCCAGAACGGTTCGTCGAACACCAGCGCGATCTTGTAGACCGCTCCGCTCGGCATGCGCTGGTGTAGAAATGATCGATCCGCGGGAAGCATTGGCTCATAGGTGATCTGGCTGGCAATCGAGATCGGCACCGCGATGATCGCCCGGCGTGCGTTGACCACCATGTCGTCGGAGCGCACTATCACCCCGTCGACATTCTGCTCGATGCTGCGCACCGGCTGCGACAGGTGGATCGCGTCACCCAGTTCCGTGGCGACCGCTCGATGGATGGCGCCCATACCGCCGACGGGCCGCGCGTCCTCGGCTGCGTCCTTGACGCCCAGCACGAAGCTCGGTCCGCCGGCCGATGCCATCTGGTAGAGCACGAACAGCAACGAGATCTCCGACGCCGCCGACGTATACAGCCCGGAGACCGAACTCTCGAGCAGTTCGTGAGCCGGTTTCGACAGCGTGTTTCTGTCCAGCCACGCCGCCCAGCTGATCTGGTCCCACTTCTGCGCCTTGCGCGCGGTCCACGGCGCCTCGACCGGGATGGCCTTGCACATCTGCGTGAGTTCGAGGAAGACCGCACCCAAGTTGGCGACCGCCCACGGGCTCATCGACAGCGGGATCGTCCCGGTGTAGCGGTACTTTTTGCCGTCGATGAACATCATCGCGTCACCGTCGGTGTACTGCTTGTAGCTCGGCACCCCGAATTCCTTCATGAGCGCATAGATCGCGTCCTGTCCGGGACCGATCCACGCGCCTCCACGGTCGATCCACGAACCGTCGTCACGAACCTCGGTGAAAGTACGGCCGCCGATACGGTCGCGAGCCTCCAGTAGCGCCACCGACTGGCCCGCCTGCTTCAAGCGCAATGCCGCGGTCAGACCGGCGAACCCGGCACCCACGACGCAATAATCCACGTCTGCCATGACAGCCCCTTCGATCGATTTGCGCGGGGCCGGGCGGCCGAGTGCAAGCCTCGGCGCGCCCTCATGCAGGCGCGAAGGCATTCAGACTCAACGCCTGATTGTCGTACCTGTCAATCAACCGTTGCGTCGGCAAAGTCTCGTGGGTGCCGATGTTTTCGGGTCGACCGTCGGCCGTTCATTGCGGCCTCGAGCGTCTGCGTGAGTGCTTCTCAGCGACGGTGGTCCACCTTGGTGTCGGAGACCTTGTCGCTCAACGTAGTCGGGTCATGCGGTCGACGCCTCGACCCGGAGTTCTTCGTACGCCGCGCGCACAAGTTCCTCGTCGGCAAGCCGCGGCCGCTCCAAGTATGCACCGGGAATCAACAAGGCGACCTCGTCCCGCAGCGCCCACAGCGTGCTCCGCGGCGGCAGGTGAACCACGAACCGGATCCGCTCACACCCCGCCTCCTCACGGACCCGGCGTACGACGTCGAGAATCGCCGTGTCAACAGAGTCCGCACGCACGGTTCCAGTCCAACATCGGTCCTGCGAGCAAGCCGAATAGCGGAGCAAGCGCCCGCGCGGACGGGCCAGTGCGATGGCGACCGATGTGATCATGCCCGCACTGTATGCGCGGGGTCCGACATCAAGTCAGGTCCGCGTGTGTGTCGAGGCGCCGCGAAGATGTTGTCGCACAACGTCACGCGCCGACACACCGGAACCCGATGTGCGTGGTGGCGCTGTCCTGCGACTGAGAGGACCGAGCGGCCGGCCGGTAGCGATGGCAGTACTCGGGCGCGCAGAGGTGTGAGCCGCCCTTGAGCGTCTGGAATTTCGACGGGTCGCCGGTGGGCGGCGCACAGCAACCGGACTTCTGGGCTTCGGGGCGGTGGCCAGGCGCGTACGGCGTCGTCGTCCATTCCCAGACGTTGCCGATCATGTCGACGAGTCCGAATGCGTTGGGCGGGAACGTGCCCACCGGGGAGGTGCCCACCCAGCCGAGCGCGCCGTCGTTGCGGTACGGGAAGTGGCCCTGCCATACGTTGGCCATCAGGCGTCCGTCCGGCTGCGCTTCGTCGCCCCAGGCGTATCGGGATTGGGATCCGGCTCGCGCGGCGTACTCCCACTGCGCTTCGGTCGGCAGGCGGCGGCCCGCCCAGGCGGCGTAGGCCGACGCATCCGGATACGCCACCTGTACGACGGGGTGGTCGGGGCGGTCGTCGATCGACGATCCGGGCCCGAACGGGTGGCGCCAGCTGGCGCCCGGCACCCAGGTCCACCATTGCCGCCAGTCGCGCAGGTTGACGGGGCCGCGGGTTTGGCGGAAGACGAGTGCGCCGGGCACCAGGTCGTCGGGCGAGGCTCCCGGGTAGGCGGCGGGGTCGAGCTCCTGTTCGGCGAGGGTGATGTAACCCGTGTCGGCGACGAACTCGGCGAACTGCGCGTTGGTGACGGGGTGGCGCTCGACCGCGAACGCCGCGACCGTCACTTCGTGGACGGGCGCCTCCTCCGGATAGAAGTCGGCCGATCCCATCTGGAAGGTGCCCGCGGGCAGCTCCATCAGTTCGGTCAGCATCACGTCCAGGCTAGGCGTTGTGGCGGCTTCCCCGACGCGAACCCGTGTAGGTGCCGACCCGTCGCGGCAGGTCACCGCCCGCGTACTCCGCATGACGTGCGCGACGGGCAGGGGCTGAGGTCCTACCGCGACGGGAATGTGATCGGCAACGCAGCGGTTGGATGGCGTATGGCGAAGATGACGACCGATGAGCGCGAGAAGTTCCTGTCCGACGTCCACGTGGGCGTCATCGCCGTCGAGCGCCCCGACCGGGCGCCGCTGAGCGTGCCGATCTGGTACGGCTACCAGCCGGGCGGTGAGGTGCTGCTGTGGACGGAGTCGGCGTCGACCAAGCACCGGCTGATCGAGAATGCCGGCCGGTTTTCGATCACCGCGCAGGACGAGGCGCCGCCGTATCGGTATGTCACCGCGGAGGGCGACGTGACTGGTATCGAACCCGCCGAGGACGCGATCGTCCGCGAGATCGCCATCCGTTACCTCGGTGAAGAAGAAGGCAACACCTTCACCGACCAGAACCTCACGTCGACGTCGGTCATCATCCGTATGCGCCCGAAGCGCTGGCTGAGCGTCGACTACTCGTCGGAGTAGCAACTCCCTTTCTCTCTTGCACGTGCGTGCTTGCTTCGCACTCGTAGACCGCTGGGCGTCGCGAATCTTACTGGCGAGACGCGCCTAAGCGCTTGGCCCCCTGATCTGCCGGTTTCCTCCGTGGCATCGGCGTGTGCGGAATTTCTCTAGACTGGTCGCAGCCGACGTGCTGCCGTTGTCCTTCGTCGATTCCGGTTGGTGCTCCGCTGTCACCAATGGTTCGGACACGAGCCCGCTTACGCCCGCACGAACACAGGACGACAATTGGCAATCACCGACGTCGGTGCCTACACCCACTTGACCGAAGCGGACATCGAGGCCCTCGGTGTCGAGTTGGACGCCATTCGCAGAGATATCGAGGAGTCGCTCGGGGAACGCGACGCGGCCTACATCCGACGCGCGATCATCTTCCAAAGAGCACTCGAAGTGACGGGCCGGATGCTCATCGGCGTCAGCCGGTCGCGCACCGGCTGGCTTGTCGGTACGGCGTCGTTGGCGTTCGCCAAGTGCGTCGAGAACATGGAGATCGGCCACAACGTGTCCCATGGGCAATGGGATTGGATGAACGATCCGGAAATCCATTCCACTACATGGGAATGGGACATGGTCGCTGTCTCGGCGCAATGGAGGTACTCGCACAACTATCGCCACCACATGTTCAGCAACGTGGTGGGTGTGGACGACGACCTCGGGTTCGGCATCATGCGGATCACCCGCGATGAGCCTTGGCAACCGGTCCATCTCCTGCAGCCCTTACGAAACCTGTTGCTGGCGGCCATCTTCGAGTGGGGCATCGCGCTGCATGGTGTTCATTCCGAACGCGACCGCGCCGAGGGTGACACCGCGAGGGTGAAGCGCGAGAGAAAGAAGCTGATCCGCAAGATCGCCCGCCAGGGCGTCAAGGACTATGCGTTGTTTCCGGCGCTGAGCGGACGGCGCTGGCGTCGCACCCTGGCCGCGAACGCGGCGGCGAACCTCGTGCGCAACCTGTGGACCTATGTGGTGATCTTCTGCGGCCATTTCCCCGATGGAGCCGAGAAATTCACCGCCGAAGCGCTCGATGAGGAGAGCCGCGCCGAATGGTATCTGCGGCAGATGCTGGGCGCGGCCAATATCGACGCCGGCCCGTTGCTGGCATTCTCGACCGGCAACCTGTGCTACCAGATCGAACACCACCTGTTCCCCGACCTTCCGAGCAACCGCCTGGCAGAGGTCGCCGTGCGGGTGCGGGCCGTCTGCGAGAAATACGACCTGCCCTACACCAGCGGCTCACTCGTGCGCCAATACCTTCTGACGCTGCGGACCATCCACAAACTGGCCCTCCCGGACCGCTTCCTCACGGCGACGAGCCACGACGCCCCGGAAACCGCTTCGGAGCAGAAGTTCGCTTGGCCAGGAAGGTCCGTCACACTCGGGAGCGGCGCGAGGTGTAAGGCCACGGACTGTTGCGCTCCGGAACGGATTCCGCGCGGGCCTGCTTGAGTTGCATGCGAAGGTGCTGACGCAGGTCGTGCAGGTCCGGATCCGTCCACCGGTTGCGGGCCTCGCACGGGTCGTCGGTGAGGTCGTACAGCTCCCACTGGTCGTCGAGCGGCGACGTCCGATAGGCCTCGCCACCGATGCCGTTGGCCGCGAGATGACGCACCCCCGGCTCGGTCCACGTCGCCGGATCGTCGAACGTGCGCACCAGCTTCCACAGGTGCCCCTGGCCGCCGGCCTGGTCGACGCGCACCACCAGTCCCTCGAAGTTGGACGCGACGTGCGCCGGCACCCGAATCCGCAGAGGTGCAGGGGGTTTCGTCGACATCTTCAGCTTGCGGGCCATACCGGATGCGCCGGTATCACCCTCGAGCACGTTGTCGCGGGTCATCAGGTACACCGCTCGCGATTCGTCCACCGCCGCGCCGTCGACCACCGGCATCAGATTGCGGCCCGGGAGATCGTGCACCTCGGAGAAGGTCTCGGCCAGCTTCGCCGCAGCCGCCTCGACGTCGACACCGGCGGCGCCCAACAGCGTCGGGACGATGTCCACGTGCGATGTCGGCGCCGTCACCGTCCGCGGCTGCGTGGCCTGGTCACCGATCCGCGCCACCACGAACGGCACCCGCGTCGCCTCGTCGTACAGGTTGAACCACTTCTGGTGCAGTCCGCCGTGCGCGCCGAGCAGGTCGCCGTGATCCGACGTGCGGACCAGCACCGCGTTCTGCGAGCCGCCCTCGGTGACCGCGCGTCGCACGCGATCGAT
Organism: Mycobacterium lehmannii; assembly: GCF_001499925.1. Taxonomy (NCBI): domain Bacteria; kingdom Bacillati; phylum Actinomycetota; class Actinomycetes; order Mycobacteriales; family Mycobacteriaceae; genus Mycobacterium; species Mycobacterium lehmannii. Next base: position 23,538 of record NZ_LQIR01000026.1, on the reverse strand, counting down.
CGGGGCGTCGACCTCGGCGTGCAGCCGGTAATACAGGTCCCGGTACCGCTGGGCCTGACGGGTGTAGGTGCGGTCGATGGCCGGAGCCGGTCCGTAGCCCGAGTAGTAGGCCTCCCGGTAGGCGATCTGCGCGGCGGGTTTGGTCGACAGGTCCTCATCGGCGGTCGGCGCCGGCGGGATCGGCGGCGGGTCGAGCGGCGACGGGCGCACCGGGCTGCGCCGCTGCCACGCCGGGAACAGCACGATGTCGTGCGGGTTGACGAAGCTGGCCACCAGCAGGAACGGCCGCATGGCGTCGACGTCTCCCGCACGGCGGCGGTCGTAGCGGTCCCGCAGCCACGCCACCACGCGGTCGGCGATCAGCGGATCGCGCCGAAGCCCCGCGTTGGCCAACGGGGCGCCGTGCGGTTCCGGGCCGACCCAGCCCGAAAAACCGTACGGTGCAAGGGGATCGGCGTCGATATAGCGTTGCACGGCCTTCGGGTCGACGACGCCGTGCTCGTCGTTGGTGGCCAGCGGCTGACCGGTGGACGGATCGGTCAGGTCGGCGTGCGAGATGTGCCACTTGCCGTCGTAGTGCGTGTCGTAACCGGCGGCGCGGAACCAGTTGCCCAGTGTGGGCACCTCGTTCGGGCGCAGCCAACGCATGCGGGAGTCGTCGTAGACCTTGCCGATGCCGTCGGTCTGGGTCACGCCGTGCAGGTCGGGGTACTGGCCGGTGAAGATCGTCGGGCGACTGGGCACGCAGGCCAGCGATCCGGTGTAGTGCCGTTGAAAGCTCACGCCGTGCTCGTCGAACCAGGCGCGACCGGTGAGCGTGTCGCGGCGCCAAGCGAGGACGTCGGGCGCCTCGTAGGGCGGCACCGCGCGCTCCTCGTCGGTCATCACGATGATGATGTCGGGCCGATCTGTCATGGGGTGTTCTCCAATCGCTTCGCCAGCGCGGCGAGCATTTTGTCGGATCCGCGGGCCAACGCCCGGCTGGCTAACCGTTCGACGAGTTGCTGCGTTCTGCCGCGGCCCTTCCGCACGGTGCTGGTGATCGTCACGACCGTCTCGCCACCGCTGGTCGGTTCGAGTTTCCAGCGGTTACTCACCTTGCCCAGGAACTTGGGCAGGCCCTCGATCTCGTAGGCGAGGGCATACTGCGGATCACATTCGGTGACGGTTTCGACCAGCGTGTTACGGCCGATCTGCACGCGCCGCGCCGTTCCGACCAACGCGCCGTCCGGACCGCGCGTCAGGATGGAGGAGTGATCGACGTCGAGCCACGACGCGATGGCTCCGAAATCGGCGAGTACATCCCAGATCTGCGTCGGGCTCGCGACAATGACGCGGTTGCGGTCGGCTTCGGCCACGGCCCCACCGTACGTGAAACTTACGATGCCGTCAGGCGAACCTACCCGGTATGAGCGGGCGGCCGGGGCAGGGCGTCACGGTAGGCGTCCTCGTAGTCCTCGATGCCCCCCTTCACCGTCGGATCGATTCCGTTGAAGTAGTTGGTGAGCGCGGTTCGGAAGTCGGCGAAACCGTTCTCGAGCGGTTTGAGCTGGCCGGTGGCCGGATCGATCAGGCCCGCCTCGGCGAAGAAACGCGGATCGCCGATGTTGTTGTCAAGCAACCGCTGGGCGACCGCGTACTGTAGCGCTTCGGAGCTCTCCTGGACGATGTAGGTCGGGTCGTTCGGCACCGGCGCATCTCCGATGAAGATTCCGTGCAGAGGGTCGTCGGGCATTTTGTCGTAGTACTCGAGAATTGTCTTGACACCGGGGATTTCACCACCGGCAGCCTTGGCCAACTCGAACCAGCGCTCGCGGCTCTCATATGCGCGGACTTCTTGCAGGTTGCCATACTTGATGGCGTCGTTGTCGGCGATGTTGGCACCGGAGTCGATGATGCCGCGCAGTGTGCCCGCCGACTGCAGATCCGCGGTGTCGACGGTGCCGCCGTCGATGATGGACTGCTCGAAATTCGCCTGGTACTGCATGCCGTTGACGTAGGCCTGGCTGTTCAGAGTGGCGGCGGCCTCGGGATCGGTGTCGATGACCGCGAAAAGGTCTCGGGTGATGGGCATCTCGGGATTCTTCAGATCGTCGAGCGGCGCGAACCCACGGGTGTGGTCGAGCGGATTGCCCAGCATGTCGTCGATGTAGGGTTTGTTGGCGTCGGCGAGCGCACGCGCGAGATCGGGATTGACCTGTCCGAGCGACTGTCCGCCGGTGCCGGGGATGTCGAGCAACCGCGGGGAGTTCTCGCCGGCCCACTTGTCGACCGCGTGCATGGTCTGTCCCGCCTGCTCGGCCTGGAACACCTGGGTGGGATCGGTCAGGTCCGTCGGGACGGCGCCGGCGCCGGCGCCGGTGCCGTTGAGCAGATTGCCTGCCGCCGCACCGTTGTCGGCCCACTGGTGGGTGAACAGGTCCTCGATGAAGCCGCCGTTGGACGTCTTGCCGTCCGCTCCCGCGAGCGCATCGTGGACGGCCATCGGGTCCCGTCCTGCCGCGTTGAGCATGTCCTGCACGGTGGGGTCCACGAGACGCTGACCCAGCCCGATGTTCTCCTTCCAAGCGATGTCGGGGGCCTCGTGCATGTTCTGCAGGATCTGCTCGGACTTGTCCAGTAGCGCGGCATCAAGTGCGGTGCCCTGCTGCAGCTTGGCGTCACCGGCGGACACGATCGCGGCGACATCGCGGTATTCGTCGAGGTGTGGGAACGGCTTGTACGGGTCGGGCCATTCGAGGGTGGGGTTGCCCTTGTCGTTGGTTCCGGGGGTGGGTGCGGTGGGTCCGCGCAGCGGCGCCTCGAACGTTTCGCGGATGCCCGACGGCAGGTTCTGCATACCACCGCGAGCCGGCACGTATCCGGCGTCGCCGGGTTTGGCCTCGGGGTTGGCTCCGGCGACCGTGATGTTCTCGTTGGACACCAGTTGCAGCGCGTCGGCGACGCGACCCCCGTTCGGGCCGAGCTTGTCCATCATCGCGCGAATCTCGGCCGGGCTCTTGCCATCCAGCGACCGCGAGAGCTGGTTGAGGTAGTCCATCTGGCTGGCCGGCAGTACCAGCTCACCGCGCGCCAACGCTTCCTGCTCCTGCGGGGTCAGCGTGGTGTTCTCCTCGAGTCGCGCGAGCTCTTCGGGGGTGAGCTCGCCGTCTTGCAGCGATTCGCCGTCGGCGCTGCCCTGCTCGGCGGGGGCGGTCGGATCGCCGCCGGTGGCCGCGGACAGCACCCGGGCCAGGTCGCCGTCGACCTCCTCGGCGGCGGCCAGCACCGCGACCGCGCGGTTCTCCACCTCGGCCATCTTCTTCTCGAGCTGCGCGATCTCCTCGTCGGTCCACCCGGTCGTGTCGGGAGGAGTGACCGTGCCGGTGTTCAGGTCCAGCTGCACCGCCGGGGCGGCGGCCGCGTAGTCGACGAGGCTGTTGAGGTCGTTCTTGACCGAGCGGGCATCGGCCGCGGCCTTCTGCGCGCCGAGCGACACCAGAATGGCTTCCTTCTGCGTGGTGTCGAGCTTGGTGGCCGACTGCTCGATGGCCTGCTGCGCGGCCTCGCCGGCCCGGCCTTTCCACGACCCGAACACCGAGAGATTGCGCAGCGCCTCGGCGGTCTCACCGCTGGTGCGAGCCCGGTGCGCCGCGGCTTTGGAGACCTCGTCGATCTGCTCGGGTTGCCAACGCGCAACGTCGGCCAACGTCATCCCCACGGGTCAGAGCCCCATGGTGCCCAAATTCGATCCCGCAGACTCGATTTCGGTAGCAGCATTGTCGTCCGTGCGTACATACTTCGCCGCTGCCGAGCGCAGATCCTCGGCATGTTTGACGAGTTCGGTGTAATGCGCGGCGGACTCCTCTTCCCACTTCGTGGTGGTTGCTGAGAGTCCCGAGGCGCTCGAGCCGATCCAGCCGGGCGCGGCGGCGCCCATTCGCTCGTGCGCGGTGCCGTGGGCAGACCTCAGGCTGTCGGCGGCCGCGTTGACGTGGTCGGCGGCCATCCGGACCTCCAAGGGGTCTACCCGCAGGTTGTCGCTCATTCGCCTTTCCCAACGCTCGCCGGCGGTCCAAGGGACACACATGTTTGCCGGCCAACATTACCATCGCCGCGATACCCCTAGATGCACGAATTTTGGGGCGGTCCCAGCGGGGTGTCGGTGGAGTGCAGAAGTTTGCTGGGATCGGTTACCCCAACCGCGCGACGAGCGCGTCGGTCACTTCGGCGGTCGACGCCCGCCCGCCGAGGTCGCCGGTCCGGGTCTCCGGCGCGGCCAGCGTCGACTCGATGGCGCCCATCACCTCACCGGCGGCGTCGGCGTGCCCGAGATGCTCGAGCATCAGCGCCGCCGACCACACCGCGCCGATCGGGTTGGCGATGCCCTGCCCGGCGATATCGGGGGCCGATCCGTGTACGGGTTCGAACATCGACGGGTACTGCTTGGTGGGGTCGAGATTGGCCGACGGTGCTATCCCGATCGAACCCGCGACCGCGGCGGCGAGGTCACTGAGGATGTCGCCGAACAGGTTCGAGCCGACGACGACGTCGAATCGCTGTGGCTGCAGCACGAACTTGGCGGCCAGCGCGTCGATGTGCTCGCTGTCGAGCCGCACGTCGGGGTAGTGCGACGCCCGCTCGGCGACGACCTCGTCCCAGAACGGCAGCGTGTGCACGATGCCGTTGGACTTGGTCGCCGACGTCACGTACCCGCGGCGGGTGCGGGCGAGCTCGAACGCGAAGTCCGCGATGCGGCCGACGCCGTTGCGCGTGAAAACCGACTCCTGGACCGCCATTTCGTCGGGAAAGCCGCGGTTGAGCCGTCCGCCGATCTCGCTGTACTCGCCTTCGACGTTCTCGCGGACCACGACGAAGTCGACATCCTGCGCCGTGCGCAGCGGGCTTTCGACGCCGTCGAACACCCGGATCGGCCGCATGTTCACGTACTGGCGGAACGCGCGGCGGATCGGGATGAGCAGACCCCACAGCGACACGTGGTCGGGCACGCCCGGCCACCCGACTGCGCCCAGGAAGATGGCGTCGAATCCGCGCAGTGTCTCGATTCCGTCGTCGGGCATCATCGCGCCCTGGTCCGCGTAGCGTTGACACGACCAGTCGAACTCGGTGTACGACAACGCGATTCCATGTTTCTTCGCGACCGCGTCGAGCACCGCGTGCGCCGACGCGATAACCTCGGTACCGATCCCGTCACCGGGAATGACGGCGATATCGGTCATGTACCCAATCCCAAGAGGCTGATCATCAGCGGCAGCAAGATGATGATCAGGATAGCGCCCGCGATGTCGAAGGCGACGCCGGAGCGGATCATCTTCGTGATCGGGACGACGCCCGAACCGTAGACGATCGCGTTCTGTGGGGTGGACACCGGCAGCATGAAGCCGAACGACGCCGCGAACGTCGCCGCCAGCGCCGGCACGAACGGGTTGATGCCCGCGGCCACCGCCACCGGTATCACGATCGGCACCACCACTGCGGCCGACGCGGTGTTGCTTGTGGTTTCGGAGACGATGATCGCCAGGATCACCGCGAAGATGGTGATCGCGATGCCGCTCGTCAGGCCGAGCGCGTCGTTGACGGAGGTGCCGATGGTCTCGGCTAGCCCGGTCGAGGAGATCAGCGAGCCGAAGATGATTCCGGTACCGAACAGGATGATTGTGCCCCAGTCGATTTCGGCGGCGTCCTTCCAGCGCAGGGTGAACTCGCGGCTCTGCCAGTCGGTGGGCAGCAGGAACAGCAGCGAGGCGCCGAAGACCGCGACCACGCCTTCGTCGAGGCGGTCGCTGACGAATTCGTAGGTGGTGGACTCGGTTCCGGTGATCACCGCGAACACGCCGGGCAGGATCCACAGCGTCACGGTGACGCCGAACGCGATCAGCGTGTTCTTCTCGGCCCGCGACAGCTTGCCCAGTTTCTCGCGTTCACTGGCCACGTATTCGGCGACGCCGTCGATGCGTTTGATCTCGGGTTTGTTGAGCCGTAGCAGGATCAGCGCCAGCAGCAGGAACATCACGAAGCAGATGGGAATCGCCAGCACCATCCACTGTCCGAAGCTGATCCGCTCGCCGGTGGCCTCTTCGATCAGCCCGCGCCCGATCAGGTTCGGCGGGCTGCCGACCGGAGTGAGCAGGCCGCCGACGCTGGCGCCGTAGGCGAGCATCAGCATGAGGGCCGCGCCCACCCGCAGCCGTTGCGGGTCGAAGTCGGGTTCGACGTCGCCGCGCTGCTGGAGGAGCTTGGCGATCACCGACAGGATGCCGATCGCCGTCGGCAACAGCATCGCCACCGTCGCGGTGTTGGACACGAACGCCGACAGCAGGGCCGTGATCACGCCGAACGCGATGATGACGCCGGTGGTCGAGCGGCCGGCCCGCGGTAGGGCCAGGATGCGGAACGCGAAGCGCCGCGCCACACCGTGTTTGAGCATCGCCTGGGCGAGGATGAACGCGCCGATGAACGTGAAGATGGTCGAGGATCCGAACGGGCCGAGCACATCGTCGACGGGTGCGACCCCGAGGAACACCGCGACCGCGACGCCGAGTAGGCCGCCGATCGGGATCGGCACCGCCTCGGTGATCCACAGCGCGATCACGCCGAGTAGGACCGCGCCGAGCACCTGTTGCTCGCGGGGGATGTCCATCGGCAGGACGAGGAAGACGGCGGTCAGCAGCGGGGCGAGGAACAGGCCGAGCGTGCGGCGGCCCTTCTCGAACCGTTCCTCTCGCGGCGAGAGCTTCTGTTCGCCCAGGCTTCGGTAGGTCGCGCTGCCGAGCAGGGCCTTGTCGACGTCGGTCGGTGTGACCTGGTTCTCCGTGCTCATTGCCGGCTCCGTCCACCCGGTGGTGTGTGCAACGCCACAATCGCCGGGAAGGAGTGCCCGGTCGATGGGCGGGGCTAAACATCGCGAGCGCGTCCGGCCGGTCGCCGAACGTGGGTTACCCGCACGCGTCCGGCGCGAAAAGTGTGCGGGTAACCCACGTTCGCGCCAGAAGTCGGCGGCGCGGGCGGCGCGGGAGAAGTCAGGGGCACGGGCGGCGGGCGAGGGTTGGGGGCGCGCGGGAAGTCAGGTGCGTAGGCGACGCGCCAGGCCCGACGCGCGCACGGCCCGGCGCTGCACGGCGGCCCGCACTGAGGCCTCCGGGCCGACGACCCGGATCTTCTCTTTCGCCCTGGTCACCGCGGTGTAGAACAACTCGCGGCTGAGCAGCCGCGAATCCTCGGGCGGCAGCAGCACCGTGACCTCGTCGGCCTGGCTGCCCTGCGACTTGTGAATGGTCATCGCATGCATCGTGTCGACCTCGGCGAGCCGGCTGGTCGCGAACTCCAACCGTTCCGTGCCGGCGATGACCGCGCGCAGCATCCCGTCGCGCAGCACCGTCACCCCGGCGTCGCCGTTGTAGAGGTTGAGCCCGTAGTCGTTCGCGGTCACCAACACCGGCCGCCCGGCGTACCACGTCGACCAGATCGGCTCGCCGGTCAACTCCGACAGCCACCGCTCGACCTGGTGGTTCCAGTACCGCACCCCGAACGGGCCGCGGCGATGCGCGCACAGCAGCCGGTGTTCGGCCAAGATGCCCAACGCCGCGTCGCCATCACCGAGAACCGCCGCCGTTCGCAGCGCAATCGCGTTCGGCACCAATACTTTACGGAGCTGCTCGGACGGCTCCTCGGTGTCCACCCATTCGATGTGGTCGCCGCCCGCGCGCAACACCTCGATGACCATGTTCTCGTCGCCGGTGCGGATCGCGGTGGCCAGCCGCCCGATCGACTCGCCGAAGCGGTGCGACGTCTTCAACTCCGCGATGCGGTTCTCGCCGAGACCGTCGACCAGGTCGGCGAGGACCGCACCCGCCTCCACTGACGCCAACTGGTCCGGGTCGCCGACCAGGATGAGCCGGGCCTCCGGCCGCACCGCCTCCAGCAGTCGCGCCATCATCGTCAACGACACCATCGACGTCTCGTCGACGACGATCACGTCGTGCGGCAACCTGTTGTGGCGGTTGTGCCGGAACCGCGCCGACGTATCCGGCCGGCTCCCGAGCAGGCGGTGCAACGTCGTCGCGTGCAGCCCGGACAACGCTTGGCGGTCGGCGGAGTCGAGTCTGTCCACCTCCAATTGCACGGCCTCCTGCAGGCGCGCGGCCGCTTTGCCCGTCGGCGCCGCCAGCGCGATCCGCAGCCGTGTCCCGCTGGTGAGGAGCGCGAGCAGGCGGGCGACGGTCGTGGTCTTCCCAGTGCCCGGCCCGCCCGTGAGCACCGTCAGACCCTGCGACAGCGCCAGTTCCGCGGCGGCGCGCTGTTCCTCGAAGCCCGGCGGGAACAGCCTGTCCAGCTCCGGCGTCGGCGGGGTCGGCCGCACGGCGGTCATCGACAGGATGTCGTCGCACACCTGCTGCTCCTCGAGCCAGTACCGGTCGAGGTACAGCAGGTCCCCGTCGACGTGCAGCGCCGGTGGCGGGCCGGTCAGCGGGTGCGCGGCGATGGCGCAGAACCAATCGTCGACGGCGGGCCACGGTAGCCCGTCGATGCCGACCTGCTGCTCGACGGTCCGCAGGTTCAGGCACACTGACCCGTTGCGCAGTGCGCGCACCACAAGCCCAACAGCGAGCGCGACCCGTTCGTCGGGCGCCTTGACGAGATCGCAGAGCCGTTGTGCGACATGTACATCCGACGCGTCGAGGACGTCGGCGTCGCTGAAGGTGCGCAGTAGTCCGGTGGCGCTGATCGCCCGCCGCCACTCCACGCCGGTCACGCCGCGGCCCTGCCCGCGTCGAGCAGATCCGACAACGCGGTGATCAACGCCGTCGGCGGTTGCCAGCTGAACACACCGGCGGGATGACCGTCCTCGGTCGGGGTGTCCGGCCCGCACATCCCGCGCAGGAACAGATACAGCACTCCGCCCAGATGCTGTTCGGGCGTATACCCGGTTAGCCGCCACCGCAGAAAGCGGTGCAGTACAACGCTGTACAGCAACGCCTGCAGCGGATAGTCCGAGTGCAGCATCGCCTCGGCCAGCCGCGGGCGTGAGTAGTCCGCCGCGGTGAGGGGCCGGTTGGGGTCGCCGAGCCAGTTCGTCTTGTAGTCGACGACGAGGTAACTGTCGTTGATGCGCAGCACCGCATCCACCGAGCCCGACAGGTAGCCCTTCAGCGGCTGCGGTCCCAGGCCCGCTCCGGTCAACCGCTCCGCATACGAGGCCAGCGGGTCGTCCGCGGGTAGGTGTGCATGTAGCAGCTCGCCGACGTGCGCGAGCCGGATGTCGGGTGCAGACCCGCGCAAATCGCCGCCCGCCAACGGGAATTCGAAGTCCATCTCCAGCATCCGGTCCCGCAGCCCGATCTGCCGAAGTGTGGCGGCGCCGGCCAGTGGCCCGAGCGGTGTGTCGTGCATCGGCACCATCGCCGCCGCCAGCTCACCGGCGTCGACGTCGACCGGCCACCACACGGAATGCTCACGGATCCGAGCCTGAAGTTCCGCGGCGAGGTCGGCGGCGAACGGATCCGCGGTCTCGAGCACCGCGTGCACCAGCGAGCCGAACTTCGCGCCGGTGGGCAGCTCGGCCATCGGTGAGGACACGTCGGCGCCGACCGTCTCGGTCGTCAACGGGATTTCGGCGACCTCGTCGTCGAGCTCGACCACTTCGGGCTCACTGCTGACCGGTGTCGCCTCGACCGCGCGGATCAACCCGCTGTAGGACGTTCGGCGCCACGCCGTGTCGATGGCACGGTGGAAGTGGCGGGCCCGGACTTCTTCGGGACCGGGCGGCTCCGGGCGCACACGCCTCGGACGAGGCACCGACTCCTCGATCACCGGACCGCCGACGGCCTCCCACTCCTTAAAGTGCGCCATCGCGTCATCATCGGAAACCTTGTCGGGGACAACGACATCCGGCACCACCGGCTCGCCGGGCCGCCGGCCGCGCAGCAGCCGTGACAGTCCGCCGTTCGGTTCGCCGCGGGAGGGCGCCCACCAGGCGACCAGTTGCGACTGGGCCCGCGTCATCGCGACGTACAGCAGGCGGCTGTCGTCGCTGGCGTCCTCCTCGCGGCCCACCTTGGACACCGCGTGGAAATCGGGACTGTCGTTGCCGCCGATGTGCAGGCACCGCGTGTCGCCCTCGTGGTAGAGGACCAGCTCGGGTTCGAACACGTGACGGTTGAACGCGAACGGCAGGTAGACGACAGGGAACTGCAGGCCCTTGGCGACGAACACAGTCATCACCTGAACGGCCGCAGCGTCGTTGTCGAGGCGGCGGAATCGCTCAGCGGCGCCGCTGCGTTCGTCGCGCTGGGCCCGCAGCCAGTCCCGCAGCGCGGGCAGCGTGAAGTGTTCGCGGTGGGCGGCCTCCTGCAGGAGCTGGGTCATGTGGGCCAGGTCGGTCATCTGGCGCTCACCGTTGCGCCACGACAACACGCGGTCGCCCATGCCGGCCAGTTGCGCGGCCTCGAAGATCGCCGCCACCCCACGCTCCCGGGCGTGACCCGCCCACTCCCGCAACGTCTCTGCGACGCGGTCGGTCAAGCGGTCGCCGCCGTCGACGAGTGACTCGGCGGTCTCACCGAAGAACATTGTCGCGGCCGCCGCGCGCACGATGCCGGGCCGGTGCGGCTGGTCGAACGCCTCGAGCAGGGCCAACCAGTCCTCGGCGGCGTCGGAGCTGAAGATGTCGGAGTCGCCGGTGTACACCGCGGGAATGCCCGCGTCGCACAGCGCCCGGTAGCAGACCCGCGCATCGCGGTGGTTCTCGACGATGACCGCGATGTCACCCGCACCGAGGGGACGACCGTCGAACGTGGCGCCGGCGTCGATCAGCGCACCGATGTCGCCCGCCAGATCCTTGGGGATGTGGGCGCGCAGCTGATCGATCGGCAGGACGCTGGTTCCGCTGCGGCCGAACGTGTTTCGGCGCACAACCCGCAACCGGAACGGATCGTCGCACGGGGCGCCGACGAGCCGCGAACCTTCGTGCTTGGCGGCGACGTCGTGCACGACGATCTTCTCGTGGCCCAGTTGCGCGCCGCGCAGCACCGCCTGCAGTCGGTTCACCAGCGCCTCGTCGCTGCGCCAGTTGGTGGCCAACGTCTTCTGGACGTCGGCCTTCGAGGCGGCGCTCAGGTAGGTGACGATATCGCCACCGCGGAACGCGTAGATCGCCTGCTTGGGGTCGCCGATCAGGATGAGCGTCGAACGTCCGCTGAACGCGCGGTCGATCACGCGCCACTGCACCGGATCGGTGTCCTGGAACTCGTCGACCATCACGCTCGGCCAACGCTGGTGCATGCGCAGCTGCGCCGGGGAGTCATCGGCCTCCAGCGCATCGGCCAACCGGCTCAGCAGATCGTCGTAACCGAGAATCCCCTTGCGCCGCTTGCGGACCTCCAGCTCGTCGAGAACGTCTCTGGCGAACCGGACGCAGACCTCCGCGCGTGAATCCGGTGCGGGGTCCTTCGGCCGCAGCTCGGTCGCCGGGTGCTCGACGACCTGCTTGGCCAGCCGCAGCGCATCGGCATAGGTCAGCAGCGGGTTGTCGCGTTCGCGGCCGAAGTGGTGCAGGTAGAGGTCGTCGACGATCTCGGTGACGAGTTCCTCGAGGCTCTCGACCAGAGTGACGCGGGAGTCGCTGTCGCCGGCGACGCCCAGCGATTTGAGCACCAGCTGGCAGAACTGGTGTGTGGTGGCGATGGTCGCGGCGTCGAACGCGGCCAGCGCGTCGCGCAGATTGCGTTCGCGCTCAACGCGCTGGTCGGGGGTGCCCAGGAGTAGATGCTCGATGATCTCGTTGGTGTCGACGCTCGACGGGTCGACGAAAGCCTGTACGGCGTCGACGATGTGGCGCCTGACCCGGTCTCGCAGTTCCTGGCTGGCCGCGCGGCTGAACGTGATCAGCAGCATCTGGTCGAGCGTCGCGACACCCTCGGCGAGGTAGCGCGTGACCAGCCCGGCCAACGCGAATGTCTTACCGGTGCCTGCGCTGGCTTCCAGCACGGTGGTGGAGCGTTCGGCGGGCAGGTCGCCCAGGAGGTTGAAGGGTTGCATCAGGTCTCCAGCGCCCGCAGCATCGGCAGCCACAGCCGCCCGGCGTAGGTGTCGAGGCCGCGTCCGACGAGGTGCGCCAACCACGTGTTCTTGCCGAATGCCAGTTGGTAGGCCGGTTCGGCCTCCTCGCCGGGATACATACCGGACCGCCACTTGTAACCGGCCCGCTGCTCGGGATCACCGTGGCCGTGCACGGCTTCGGCCCACGCATAGGACGTCTTCACCGGCAGCGGGAGCGGTTCGCGGCGGCCCTGGTCGTACATCGCCACCAGATCGGCGAGCAGATCGCGGGCGGGCTCGGCCGGCCTGCCCATGGACTCGACCCGTGGCGTGGTGCCGCGGCGCGCCCGCCCGATGCTGATCGCCTTGAACTCGCGACCGGGTTCGTGAGCGAGCAACGCCAGCAACAGGATCCACGGTTGCAGCAGATGGCGTCCGTCGAGCTTGGAGTAGGTGACCGAGACCAGCCGCTCACCGTAGACCGGCGTGACGGTTCCGGTGACCCGCCGGCCACCGCCGATCTCGACGTCGATGTCGATCGCCGTCGCATCGGCGCCTCGGTACGGTCGCGCGACGTCGCAGATGAGCGAGGCCTGCTCACAGATCTCATTAGCGCGACGCCATCCGAGGTGGCCGGGAGGCAGTGTGCCGCGCCGCCACTCGGCCTGGCGCGCCTGGTCGGGATCCATGCCGCTCAACATGTCCCGCAGCACGCGATCGCCGACCGTCCACTCCTCTAGCGCATCGATGTCGACGGGCATCGCATCCTCGACACCGTCGACCTCCCACGGCAACGTGTACTCCATCGCGCGGAAGAACCCCTTGACGGGATCGCGGAAGAACCCGGCGAGATCGGCGAGTACGACGTCGTCGGGTGGGGGCGGGGGTAGCGGTCCCGAGACGAATGCCGGCCGTTCCGCGCGTTCGGCCGCGCGGGTGAGCGCCGCGCGTTGAACCGTGGAGTCGAACGTGAACGGCTCCTTCGGGATCAGCGCGCCGGGGATGACGTTGCGGGTGTCGAACGGCTGCAGTGGATGGTGCACCACAATCGTGTCGCGGACCGGGTGCTCGGTGGTGCGGTCCAGGGTGTCGAGCAGTTCGGCCAGCGGAACGGCGGGCGGTCGTTCCTGACCGGAGTACTCGTTGGCGCCGGTGTAGGTGATCACCAGCGTCTCGGTGGCCGCGCCGATGGCGTCGAGCAGCAATTGCCTGTCCTCGGACCGGATGTCGCGCTCTCCGGTCATCGGCTCACGGGCGAGCGCGTCGTCACCGTCGACCACTCCCAGCCGGGGGAACACTCCGTCGTCGAGACCGACCAGGCACACCACCCGGTGCGGCACCGACCGCATCGGCACCATCGTGCACACCGTCAGGGTGCCGGTGCGGAAGTTCGCGCGGGTCGGCCGGCCCGCGAGGTGGCGGTCGAGCAGGGCGCGGACGTCGGACAGCCGCATCAAGGTGTCTGCGCGAGTGCCCGCGGTGGCCAGCACGTCGGCGAACTCGCGCTCGAGTTGCGCTGTCTGCCAGGCGTCGTCGTCGCGAACTCGGGTCAGCAAGGCGATGCTGTCGGTCAGTGCCTGCAGCCACTGCTCGAGTGGTCGTGTCCCGGTCAGGGATTGCACGGCATGTCGCAGGCGGTCGATGTACTCGGCGAGCTGGCCGGCAAGGTCGACCCGGTTGCTGCTCACGTCGTCGAGGGGCAGCGTGGTGTCGAGCCAGGCCTGGGAGTCGTCGGACATGGCCACCCCCGCCAGCACCCGGTCGATGCCGAAACGCCAAGTGTTCTGGACGAAGTCGACGCCATACGGCCGGCGGTGCTCGGTGTCGAAGCCCCAGCGGATGTTGGCTTGGCGCACCCAGCGGGTGATGTCCTCGAGGTTGTCGTCGGTGAACCCGAAGCGGGCCCGCACCGGCGCGGCCTGCGCGAGGTTGAGCACCTCACTGGATGTGGCCCGCCCCCCGGCCAATGCCAGTAACTGGGATGCGACCCCGAGCAGCGGATTGGTCTGGACGAGGGACCGGTCGGCGAGACGCACCCGCAACTGATGTGCGGGATGCACGCCCTTGATCATGTCGCCCAGCCCGAAACCGGCCACGATCAGCGGTGCGTAGGTCTCGATGTCCGGACACATGACGAGAATGTCGCGCGGTTCGAGCGTCGGGTCGTCGGCGAGCAGTCCGAGCAGGACTTCGCGGAGCACGTCGATCTGGCGGGCGGACCCGTGGCAGCTGTGCACCTGCACCGAACGGTCAATGGCGTTGTGCCTCCGGTCTTCTCGCCGGATCGTGTTGTCGCCGATGTCGGATTGCAGCCACCCGAGGAGCGTGTTCGGGTGGGGCCGGCCGCCGAGATATTCGTCGGTGCGGGCGTCGTCGGGCAGCGCACGCTGCAGTTCGCGAAGGTCGCGGCCGAGCGTGGCGAGCAGAGGGTGGCCGACACGGCGATGGCTGGTGTCCTCGCGACGAGGGATCTGGCCGTGTGTTCCCTTGAGTTGCTGCCAGAGGTCGTCGCTGGGATGCGGGAGCCACAAATGCAGGTCATGATGGGTGGAGAGTGCCTCGAGCAGTTCGATCTCGGTGCTGGGCAGCCGGGTGTGCCCGAACAACGACAGCCGGTCAGGCAGATCGGTCGGCGACTCCATCAGCCTCACAACGGTTTTGGCGTGCCGGATGTGCGGCGTGTCGGCGTCGATATGCTCGATGAGAGCGCGCCACAGCGGCGGCTGCCAGGCGAGGTCGGCCGGGATGGTGCCGTCGGCGCCGTTCTCCCAGTCGATCAGCAGCTGCGGGCGCTGGCGGGCGTAGGAGGCGAACAGCCCGGCCAACCTGCGGGCGACGGCGTAACGCCGGCCCTGCCTCAGCTCCTTTTCCTCGCCGGTTTCGAAGTGGCCGAGGTGGGTGGCCAGCGGTGTGCACCAATCCTCGGAGCAGGTGGCGTCGATGACCTCTATCAGCGGCCACACCATCGCGTCTGGCGACCACGGGTCATCCTGCTCGGTGCCGGTGAGCTCGGCGATCAATGAACGGGGATTGCGAAACGCAATGCCGGCGCAGACGCCGTCGCTGCCGGCGCCACGCCCGAGCGCGTGACTCAGTCGTTGGCTCAGCCAGCGCTCGACACCCTTGGCCGGAACGATCACCAGTTCCTCGGCGAACGGGTCAGGTAGGGGATCGGAAAGCAGCGTGCCGAGCCCGTCGGCGAGAAGATCGGTGCGTTCTGCCCGATGGATGTGAAGCGCCATCGCAGCCCACGATAGGAGGTCGGTCCGACGCGGCGCGGGGTTTACGGTGGCGGTCGACGTTTGCAAGCGAGGAAGCCAGGGAAGCCAACACTCGATGTTTCGTTCGATGGCCGCGATGATGACCGTGGCCGCCTGTATCCCGTTGATCGCGATGCCGGTCGCGAACGCGCAGCCATCTTGCGGTCCCGACCAAGCCGACGCGCTGCGCCTTGCGTTCGCGCAGCTGCCGTTCGAGCCGCTCACCGGCGCCAAGTGGGACACCACGCCCGTCGACAGCAACTACGACCCGTGCGCGGAACTGTCCACGATTTTGGTGACCACCGAGGGCGGCACCGGTAGCTCGCCCGTGCAGGCGCTGCTGTTCCATCGCGGTGAATACCTGGGAACGGGCACTTCCAAGGCGTACGGCTTCACCTCGTTGGACACCGCGGCCAGCAGCGACGACATGGTGGTGCTGACCTACAAGGTGCCGGGCGAGTGCACTGCCTGCGAGCCGGCGGCCATCCACAGCGCCCGGTACCGCTGGAACGGCGACCGCGCCGTGATGCTCGATCCGCCGCCACCGACGGCCTGAGGAAGGAGCGCGAGGTGAGCGAAACGACGTCACCGCGCCTTGGCCCGAAATTCCACGAGGCGCTGGGGTTCGCCGCAGAACTGCACCGCACCCAGACCCGCAAGGCCAGCGAGGTCCCTTATGTCGGGCACCTGCTGTCGGTTGCCGGGCTGGTGATCGAGGCCGACGGCACCGAAACCGAGGCCATCGCCGCGCTGCTGCACGACGCCGCCGAGGATCAGGGCGGTGACGCGACACTGGTGCTCATCGAGGAGCGCTTCGGACCCGAGGTCGCCGCCATCGTCGAGGAGTGCAGCGACACCGTCGTCACACCCAAACCGCCGTGGCGCGAGCGCAAGCAGAGCTACATCGAACACCTGAACACCGCCTCCGACAGCACGATTCGCGTGTCGATGGCCGACAAGCTGGACAACGCCAGGGCAATCCTGCGCGACCTGCGCCGCTTCGGTCCGAAGGTGTGGCAGCGCTTCAACACCGACGACCCGCACGAGCATCTGTGGTACTACCGCTCGCTGCTCGAGGTGTACCGGCGCCGCAGCGACAGCTGGTTGGTCGACGAACTGTCCCGCGTCGTCGAGACATTGGCCGAGGAGATCGGCCCGCCGGTCGCCGCTACCGTCTGAGTATGAGCGCACGCGACACGGTGTGGATCTCGGCCGCAGAGGTGGCGCGGCGGCTGGATGCTGGTGAAACCCTGACGCTGTTGGACGTGCGGTGGAGCCTCGCGGAACCCGACGGCCGCGCGGCATACGAACAGGGGCACCTGCCCGGTGCGGTCTACGTGTCGCTCGAGGACGATCTGAGCGATCACACCGTCGAAGACCTTGGGCGGCACCCGTTGCCGTCCGGGTCGGCGCTTGAAGCCGCCGCCCGCCGGTGGGGCGTGCGGGCCGGGGTGCCGGTTGTCGTCTACGACGACTGGAACCGCGCCGGGTCCGCACGCGCCTGGTGGGTGCTGACCGCCGCAGGCATCGACGACGTCCGCATCCTCGACGGCGGGCTCGCGGGGTGGACTGCGGCGGGCGGCCGACTGGAATTCGGCGTCGTCGAACCCGCGCCCGGCGACGTGACCGTCGCCCACGACGACCTGTACGCCGGGGCTCGCCGGACCGTCACCGCCGACGCGCTGCTCGAGCCGGGCCGGCTGGTGCTTGACGCGCGGGCCCCCGAACGGTTCCGCGGCGACGTCGAACCGGTCGACCCTGTCGCCGGCCACATCCCCGGCGCGGTCAACGTGCCGAGCACCAGCCTGCTGAGCGACGGCGGGGCCCTGCTGGACGACGACGAGCTGGCCCGAGCGTTCGGGGATGTAGGCGACGGGGAGGTGGCGGTCTACTGCGGGTCGGGCGTCACCGCGGCGCTGACGATCGCGGGCCTGGCGGCGGTGGGTGTGGACGCGGCGCTGTTCCCCGGTTCCTGGTCGCAGTGGAGTTCGGACCCGTCGCGCCCGGTGGCGCGCGGCTCCCGACCATGACTGAGGCCCTCCAGAGATAGAGCGACCTGGAGGACCTCTGTGATGAGTGGCTGTGGGGTCAGCGTTGGTAGCCGGGCTGAACCTGCTGCAGATGAGGGATGCCGTGAGTGTGGGGGGCGCCGGGGGCCGGGTGCGCGGTGACCGTCGGCGTTGCGACGATGCTGGGCGGCCGCGGCGCGGGGGAGTTGGTCTCGGCGTTGGCGGCTCCGGCGAAGGCGAGGGCGAGGGCCAGGATTCCGGCTGCCACGATCGGCAGGGCGAAGAACTGGGCGGTGCGGCGGGCGGTGTTGGCGTTCATGTCGGGATCTCCTCGTCGAGTCCGGTTGTGCGCCGGTTCTCCGGCGATGACTCAACAGTGCTGCACCGCGGCGCCGATGTCTGTCGACCGACCGGCGGGTGAACCGGACGAATCATGTGTCCACCGATCGGGGGACAGGTCCTAAGCTGCAGGAGGCGGACAGGAGCTCACCATGGACGTTCTGCGCACGCCCGACGACCGCTTCACCAACCTCGCGGGCTATCCCTTCGCGCCGCACTACGTCGACGTCACCGCGTCCGACACCGAGGCGCTGCGCATGCACTACGTCGACGAAGGCCCACACGACGGCAAGGTCGTCGTCCTGTTGCACGGCGAACCGACGTGGAGTTACCTGTACCGCACCATGATTCCGCCGCTGGCCGCCGGCGGCTACCGGGTACTGGCACCCGACCTGATCGGGTTCGGCCGCTCCGACAAGCCCAGTCGCATCGAGGATTACACGTATCAGCGTCACGTCGAATGGGTCACATCGTGGTTCTCGGCGCTCGACCTGCGCGACACGACGATCTTCGTGCAGGACTGGGGTTCGTTGATCGGATTGCGCATCGCCGCCGAACAAGACGACCGCGTCGCGCGCATCGTCGTCGCCAACGGCTTTCTGCCTGCCGGTCAGACCCCGGCCAACCTACCTTTTCGGATCTGGCGGGCGTTCGCGCGTCACTCACCGATACTGCCTGCCGGACGCATCGTCGCCTTCGGCACAGTCACCGACGTACCCGCACGCATCCGGGCCGGATACGATGCGCCGTTTCCCGCCAAACGATTTCAGGCTGGGGCGCGCGCGTTCCCGGCGCTGGTACCGACCGAGCC
This sequence comes from Mycobacterium lehmannii, assembly GCF_001499925.1. Lineage (NCBI taxonomy): Bacteria > Bacillati > Actinomycetota > Actinomycetes > Mycobacteriales > Mycobacteriaceae > Mycobacterium > Mycobacterium lehmannii. The sequence continues at coordinate 5,083 of NZ_LQIR01000026.1, read as the reverse complement.
GGACGATCCGGCATTACCGGCCAACCGCGCGGCCTGGGAAGCGTTGGGGCGCTGGGAGAAACCGTTCCTGTGCGTGTTCGGCGCCAAGGATCCCATCCTCGGCCGCGCAGACCGTCCGCTGATCGACCATGTTCCCGGCGCAGCCGGGCAACCCCACGCCCGCATCAACGGAAGCCACTTCGTACAGGAGGACTGCGGACCCGAGTTGGCCGAGCGAATACTGGGCTGGCGCACCTAACCCCGGGTGACAGTGTTTCTCGAGGTGACGTTCACCTCGGGGTTCCCGGAGTGGTAGGTCACCTGGTTGTCGAACCCCGACGCGCCGATCTGGTCGACACTGTCGATGGTGACCTGATTCTCGACGCCCGACACCGACACGCTCAGGCAGTGACCGAGCAGGGTTACCGTGTTGTTGACGCCGCTGACGCTGATGTTGGCGCCATTGCACTCGATCGTCTCGTTTTCGTCGACCCCGGACACGCTGTACTGCCCGCCCGCCGGTGCCACGGCGACCTTGGGCGGCTCGTCGTCCGGAAGCCACGTCGGCGCCTCGCGCGACGGCCCGATCGTCACGCTGCCGCCGCGGGGATCGTCCCCGGTCGCGATGGAAATGCCGGGCCGGCCTGCGATCTCCTCCGTCGCCGACGACAACGTCCACACAAGCGCGCCGATGCCTGCGACGATGACCACCACGACGACCGCAACCAACCCGAAGATCAACCCGAACGGCGCGCCGCTCTTCGTCGGCCCCGGGGGAAACGAGACACCGAACGGCGGTGCGCTGTAGGGAGACTGCGCGGGGTAGGGCTGCTGGTGCGGCGGACCGTAGACCGGCGGGGGCAGGGCCGACGTCTGGTAGTCGGTGCCGGGCGGCTGTGAGGTGCCCAATTCGACCGCGCCGTAGTCGGCCAGCGGTTGCTCCAGCTGCCGGATACGCGCCTCCGGGTCGTCCTCGGGTTTCATGCGCAGATGGTGCCACACCGTCGTTTGTGCCGCCTGAATAACGGCAACCCGACGATCATGATTGGGAAGCTGCGATCCACCGTCGTCGACTGCCGGGACCCGATGCGGCTGGCCACCTTCTACGCGGACGTCCTGGGCGGGCAGATCGAGAAGCAGGACGACACCTGGGTGGTGCTCACCGATCCGCAGGGCCGACGGCTGGCGTTCCAGCTCTCGCCGGAACACGAGCCGCCCCGCTTCCCGGATCCGCGCGGTTCGCAACAGTTCCACCTCGACATCGCGGTGGACGACCCCGACGCCGCCCAACATCAAGTGCTCGACCTCGGCGCCACCCGGGTCTCCGACGCCGAGGAGGACGCGAAGTTCCGGGTGTTCCGCGACCCCGCCGGACACACGTTCTGTCTGGTCTGGGGCATCACCGACTAGCGGCGAAGGCGATTTGCTGACCCACGGTTATCGCGGGCCCGAAGTTGGTACTCACATTCCGTGGTGGCTCCAGGGTTCGTTGCCGTGGGCAGCGGTGCTGCCGGGGTGAGCGCCGCGGAGACGTTCCGCAGCAAGCACCCCGATATCCCCGTGCGCGTCCTGACCACCGACCCGGCGCTGCCGTACGCGAAGCCGCCGCTGAGCAAGGACTTCCTGTGCGGCCGCGACACCAAGCTCGCGCTGCACAGCGAGCACTGGTTCGAACGCAATGCCGTCGACCTTGTCCGCGGCATCACCGTCGAGCGCATCGACGTGGACCGCCAGGAGGTCGTGACAGCGGGTGGTCAGCGCTATCCCTACTGGCATCTCGTGGTCGCCTCCGGGTCCATCCCGGTGCGACCGCCCATCCCGGGTGTCGAGTCGGCGCTGACGCTGCGGTCGTTCGCCGACGCTGTCGCGCTCAAGATGGCCGCCCGCTACTCCGATTGCGCCGTGGTCATCGGCGGCGGCCTGATCGGCTGCGAGGCCGCATCCTGTTTGGCCGAGCGCGGGGTCGCGACGATGGTCGTGGCCGGCGAACACGTCCCGCTGCAGCGCCGGTTCGGGGTCGAGGCCGGTGAGCGCGTCGCGAAACTGCTGTCGGACAACGGGGTCCGGTTCGCCGGTGAGACGACCGTCGCCGCGGTCGAGGACACCCGCGTGGTGTTGGACAGCGGTGAGGCCGTCGACGCCGACCTCGTCGTGTGCGCGACGGGTGTGCGCCCCGACATCCGCCTCGCCGAAACCGCCGCACTTCAGACCCGCGACGGGCGCATCGTCGTCGACGCGCACATGCACACGTCGGCACGCAACGTGTACGCCGCGGGCGATGCGGCGCTGGCGCACAACGTCACCGCCGGCAGGCCCATCGCCGCCGAACACTGGCGCGACGCCGCGCATCAAGGCCATGTCGCCGGCCTGACCGCGGCCGGCTACCGCGCAGTTTGGGACACCGTGCCCGGGTTCTCCTGCACCATCGGCACTTCCGTGCTCAAGTACCGCGGCTGGGGTGTCGACTTCGACGAGGCCCGGTTCGTCGACCACCACACCGGGTTCACGGTCTGGTATGAGGCGGGCGGCGACGTCGTCGGTGTGCTGACCCTCAACGCCGACGACGACCACCGCCGCGCCGGTGAGTTGCTCGGCGCGGATTGACGGACGTCTTCAGCCCGGCACGAGGCCGTGCTCGAGTGCGTACACGCTGGCCCCGATCCGATTCGAGACGCCGATCTTGGCGTACACGTGCTCGACGTGATTGCGCACCGTTTTCTCGCTGAGCACCAGCGTGGCGGCGATTGCCTTGTTGCTCGCGCCCTGTGCGACCAGTCGCAACACCTCGACCTCTCGGCTCGTGAGACCGTCCGGGCGGGGCTGGCGCCTGCGCGACGCGTGCCCGGACGCGCGCAGGACCGCATCGGCGGCCGCGGAATCCAGTTGCCCCTTCGACACCCGTTCGCGCAACCGCCTCGCCGCGCCCGCGGGGCCGAGCGCCTCCCGGTACGGCCGCGGTTCCAGCGCGCTCTGGTAGCTGACCGCACACGCCAGCAACCGATCGGGCATCGTCAGCTGCCGTGCACCCAGACCCCGCGGGTACCCGGAGCCGTCGAGACACTCGTGGTGGTTGGCCGCCACCGACGCGATGTCCTTGAGGGCCGGCACCTGAGAGAGGATCCGCTCGGTCAGGTAAGGATGCAGGCGCATGCGCTCGAACTCCGCCATGGTCAGCGCGGTGGGTTTCGACCAGACCTGGTTCGACACCCCGATGCGGCCGAGATCGTGCACATACCCGGCGCGTCGTGTCGTCGCGACAGCCTCGTCGTCGAGCCCGAGCACCTCGGCGGCGGCTGCGGCGAGATCGGCCACCGTGCGTGAATGTCCCAGTGTGAACGGGCATTTCAGGTCGACGAACTCGCCGAGGGCCATCAGCAGTTTGTCGAGCGACCCGGAGTCCAGGCGCGTTCCGCGATCGGGTGCGTGCTGCAGGGCCGTCGCCCACACGTCTCCGGTCGACGGGACCGCGAGCACGTCGGCCGGATCGGTGACGAACGCGTCGACCACCGCGGGGTCGAACTGACCCCCGCGCCTGCTGCGCGCCATCGCGACCGCGCCGTCGATGCCGTACTCGCGCTGGTGCACCTCGACCATGTCGGCGACCTGAGCGACCCGCATCTCGATTGGTATCGCGTCACCGGACGCGCCGGTCGGCAGTCCGCCGCCGTCGTAGCGTTCGAAGGTGTACCGCAGCGCGTGCTGTACGTCGGCGTCCAGGCCGATGCGCTCGGCAAGCAGGCCGGCCGACGTACAGTGCGAGTGGATCAGCTGCGAGATATGCCCTCGCGCATTGGGATACAGCGTCGCCGCCGTCCTCAACCGGGTCAGCAGTGACTCCCCGCGGCCGACGTTGGTCAGCAGGAAGCGTTGATACGGCAGGCCCGACCAGTCGACGAGGTAGGAGCTTCGTCGCACCGCGATGTCGTCGCCGAACCACCGGGCGTACTCGTGCGAGTCGGCGTGACAACCGATCCACATGATCAGCGTCGTGTAGTAGATGCAGTCACGCTGCCGGGCAGTGAGGTTCAGCCGGTCGGCCACTCGCGTCGCGATGAGTGCGGATCGCAGCATGTGCTCGGCGGGCTGACCCAGTCCGAGGTCGACCGCGACAGAGAGCGCCGCGAGCACTTCCGCCCGGGTCGGAGGCTCCTGCGGGGTTCGAGCGCCGGCCACAGCCCGATTCTGCACCGTTTGCATCGCCGGATCAGTGCGATAGGTCCAGACGGACCGCATCGCGGTGACGAGTGACGTCGAACGCCTCGAACCGGCCCTGGGCGACCACGCAGATACCCCGCTGCGGCAGCTGGAAGTCGGCCAGGCTGCCTTGTATCGGGTGCGGCCCGACGGGACCGAGGTCGACGCCGTGCGCGACGGCCGACGAGTCGGCCACTGCCCACACCCGCCGGGGTGCGATGCGGAATTCCTGCCCGTTGGGCAGGTTGCCGGTCAGCCGAACCTTGCCGACGCCCAGCACCGGGCCGACGATGCGGCTCATCGCCATCAGCATTGGGCGGTTGCGCGCCGCGGCGGCGGGGATGCGTGACCCGAGGACGCTCATCAGGCGGGTGGCCGCTGTGGTTGCGATGTCAACGCGCCAATCCAGCGCTCCGGCAATGGAAATCGACAGCGACCACGGTGTGAGCCACGCGGCGTTGATGGCGCAGACGACGGGGTCGACCGGTGTCGCCGAGCTGAAGTACCGCGAGCAGCTCTGCGGTCCCGGTGTGGTGGCGTAGAACGTCCACACCCCATCCGGCGTGCGATGCCACACCGATTTGTAGGCGGGGGAGAACGACGTCTCGGGGAAATCCCGGTAGGCGAGGTAGTGGCCGTTGGAGAACGGCAGGCCCATGACGCCGAAGCCGACGACACGCTCCTCGTCGCCATCGGGCAGCGGCATGGTCTTGGTGGCGGCCGCGAAGGCCTGAGGTGTTTTGGTCATGGTCGTGATCCTGCGCCGCCGGGCAGGCCGCCGACATGAGGCAAGCGCCCCAAAACTGTTGCGATTTGTGAGTGACTTCGATCGGTGAGTGGCTGTTGCGAAATGCCGATGGATGTCCTTTGTGTTGGCCGGTGAGCACGAAACGATGAGGTATGGCTCGTT
>NZ_LQIR01000025.1:0-44537 GCF_001499925.1 Mycobacterium lehmannii | reverse complement strand
GTGGTAACCACACCGATACCGGAGGTCCTCACCTACTTCCTCACGCCACGCCGTCCACAACCTGCCTGGCCATTACACCTAGCTGGTCAGCAAATCGCTACTGGCAAGTAGCCCGCGACCCTACTTGGCGGTAAGAATTGCCACAGTATTCCGAATCGTGACTCAAAGATTCCTTAGAGGTAACACTTACTGTCGAGTACATGTGGATCGACGACACCAGTGCCGATGTCATCAAGGTCGACTTCGAGGCGCTCTACCACGGCGATGTCCTGGTAGAAGGCGACACCTCGGAGCAGCTCGACGACGAGCACACCCTGCGCACCGCCGTCTGACCGAACGCGCGCCGAGGGGTCGCGCATTCGCTCCGACGGTTCGGCCCCGAGGGCCCGAGCCGGTTCTGTTGCTGCTTGCTGTTGAACCCGCCCGCTAAATCCGATCCTTTCTCCTAAGCCACGTTCTCTTCTTCGTCGTCGGCGATCATGTCGCTGAGCCGGCCGCTGATGATCTCCTCGGCCTCGTCGACGATGCGCGCGACCAGATCCCCACAGGTCGGGATGTCGTTGATCAGCCCCATCGCGGTGCCCACGCTCCAGATGCCTGCGTCGAGGTCGCCGACCTCGTAGACCTTCACCCCGCGCGAACCGGCGACCAGGTCCTTGACGTCCTCGAACTGACCGCCGCGGTTGAGGATCTCCACGACCTCACGCGACACCGCGTTGCTGGCCACGCGGGCGGTGTTGCGCAGCGGCCGGAAGATCAGCTCCGTGTCGAGCTCGGTGCCCGCGACGATCGCCTCCTTGACGTTCTGATGGATGGCCGATTCGACGGTGCACATGAACCGCGATCCCATGTTGATGCCGTCGGCGCCCAGCGCGAGTGCGGCCACCAGGCCACGGGCGTCGGCGAATCCGCCGGAGGCGATCATCGGGATGTCGATCTTGGTCGCCGCCGCCGGGATCAGCACCAGGCCAGGGATGTCGTCCTCGCCGGGATGGCCCGCGCACTCGAAGCCGTCGATGCTGATGCCGTCGACGCCGAGGCTCTGCGCCTTGACCGCATGCCGCACCGAGGTGCACTTGTGCAGCACCTTGATCCCGTTCTCGTGGAACATCGGCAGATGCGGCGCCGGGTTCGAACCCGCGGTCTCGACAATCTTGATGCCCGAGTCGACGATCACCTGCCGGTACTCGTCATACGGCGGCGGGTTGATCGTCGGCAGGATCGTCAGGTTGACCCCGAACGGCTTGTCGGTCAGATCGCGGCACTTGGCGATCTCCTTGGCCAGGTCGGCGGGCGTCGGCTGGGTCAACGCGGTGATGAAACCGAGCGCACCCGCATTCGCCACGGCCGCAACGAGTTCCGCGCGGCCGACCCACTGCATCCCACCCTGCACGATGGGATGTTCGATTCCGAACGTCTCGGTGAACTTCGTCCTGATGCTCATCGGGGGGCCATCCGGATCGCGCCATCCAACCGGATCACTTCACCGTTGAGCATCGGGTTCTCAACGATGTGCACGGCCAGCGCGCCGTACTCGTCGGGATCGCCGAGGCGCGCCGGATGCGGCACCTGCTTGCCCAGCGACTGCTGCGCCTCCTCCGGCAGCGAACCCAGCAGCGGGGTCTTGAACAGACCCGGGGCGATCGTGACGACGCGGATGAATTCGCGCGACAGGTCACGCGCGATCGGCAGCGTCATCCCGACCACGCCGCCCTTGGACGCGGAGTACGCGGCCTGACCGATCTGGCCCTCGAAAGCCGCGACGGACGCGGTGTTGATGATGACGCCGCGCTCGCCGTTGATGGGCTCGGTCTTGGCGATCCGCTCGGCGGCCAGCCGCAGCACGTTGAACGTGCCGATCAGGTTGACCTCGATCACCTTCTTGAAGCCGTCGAGCGGGAACGGGCCGTCCTTGCTCAGCGTCTTGATCGCGTTGCCGATGCCCGCGCAGTTGACGTTGATGCGCAGCGGACCCATCTTCTCGGCCGCGTCCAGCGCCGCGCTGACGGCGTCGGGGTCGGTCACGTTGGTCTCGACGAACTGGGCGCGATCCCCGAGTTCTTTGACCGCCTCTTCGCCCTTGAGGTCGATGACGACCACCGAGGCGCCCCTGTCGAGCAGGCGCTTGGTGGTGGCCAGGCCGAGGCCCGACGCACCACCGGTGACGACGGCTACGGCGTCCTTGATCTCCACTTTGAGGGTGTTCCTTTCTCTAGGCCCAGTCTCGTAAGACGGCTTCGGTGTCGGCTCCGGCTTGGCCGGGTGGTGTCGGCGCCGGCGGCGCGCTACGGGAGAACCGCGGCGCGGGCATCGGTTGCAGGTGCTCGCCGTCGCGATAGAACGTGTTGCGCTCGGTGACGTGCGGTTCGGACTCGACCTCGCTGAACGACAGCACGGGCGTCACGCAGGCGTCGCTGTCGGCGAACACCTTGGCCCAGTGGTCGCGGTCCTTGGACGCGATGACCTCGGTGAGTTTCGCGCGCAGCTCGGGCCAGCGGCTCGCGTCGTTCTGATCCGGCAGGTCGGCGATCTCCAAACCGAGACCCTTGAGGAACTCGGCGTAGAACTGCGGTTCGATGCACCCGACCGCGATGTAGCGGCCGTCGGCGCAGGTGTAGGTGTCGTAATACGGCGCGCCGCCGTCGAGGATGTTGACCCCACGCTGATCGGTCCACAACCCGTCCTGCAGGAAGCCCCAGATCATCTGCGCAAGCACGCTCGAACCGTCGATCATCGCCGCGTCGACCACTTGACCCTTGCCCGACGTCTGGCGCTCCCACAGCGCGGACAAGATGCCGACAAGCAAAAACATCGAGCCGCCGCCGAAGTCACCGGTCAGGTTCAGCGGTGGTACCGGCCGCTCGCCGGCCCGACCGATCGAGTGCAGCACGCCGTTGAGCGAGATGTAGTTGATGTCATGGCCGGCCTGCAGGCGCCGCGGCCCGGTCTGACCCCATCCGGTCATGCGGCCGTAGATCAGCCGCTCGTTGACCTTCGCGCAGTCCTCCGGTCCGAGACCGAGGCGTTCGGTGACACCGGGGCGCAGCCCCTCGATCAGCACGTCGGCCTTCGCGACCAATCGCAACACGAGTTCACGGCCTTCGTCGCTCTTGAGGTCGGCGGCGACGGAACGCCTGTTACGCAAGGCGGCCTCGCGCTTGCTAGTGGGGATCCCACCGAGCTTGCCCGGACGCTCGATGCGGACGACGTCAGCGCCCAGATCACCGAGGATCATCGCCGCGTGCGGGCCGGGTCCGATGCTCGCGAGTTCGATCACCCGCAGCCCGTGCAGAGGTCCCGCCATGCTTACCGCCCTTCGTTGGACAATCGCTTCCGGATCGCCGACATAGCTTACTTGTATAACCAAGTCGTGCGGTTCTAGGGTGCAGTGCATGACAACGCTGGATTCGGGCGCACCCACATATACCGGTATCGACGCTCTGAGGGTCGACCTCGCCGACGGTGTGCTTTCGGTGACGCTGAACCGGCCCGACAGCCTCAACTCATTGAACCGCGCGATGCTGGCCGGCATCGCCAAAACTCTCCAGACGGCGGCCACCGATCAGCGGGTCAAGGTGGTGCGGCTCGGCGGAGCTGGCCGTGGCTTCTGCTCGGGCGCTGGCATCGGCGGCGACGACCAGGCGCAAAAGGAGGTCGACGGCCCGGCCTCAGTGCTGGACGCAGCCAACGCCGCATCCCGCGCGATCGTCAACCTGCCCCAACCCGTCGTCGCGGCGGTGCACGGTGCGGCGGCCGGCGTCGGGGTATCGCTGGCACTGGCCTGCGACGTCGTATTGGCTTCGGACAACGCGTATTTCATGTTGGCGTTCACCAAGATCGGGCTGATGCCCGACGGCGGCGCCTCGGCGCTGGTGGCGGCGGCGGTCGGACGCACGCGCGCGGCCCGGATGGCGCTGCTTGCCGAAAAGGTCTCGGCGCGTGAGGCATTCGAGTGGGGTCTGGCGGCTGCGGTCTATCCGGCCGACGAGTTCGACGCCGAGGTCGACAAGGTGCTCACCTCGTTGAAGTCGGGACCGGCGGTGGCGCTGCGCAAGACCAAGCATGCGATCAACGCGGCAACGCTCACCGAGTTCGAACCCGCGCTAGGACGTGAACGCGAAGGCCAGTTGAAGCTGCTGACCTCGCCGGACTTCATCGAGGGAATCACGGCGTTCCAGCAGCGCCGCAAGGCCAACTTCTCCGACTTCTAACCTTCCTCCACCGCCGCGACTGACCGTGTCTGCACCGCGACACGCGGCGTTCGTGCGTACAAAAGCGGTCGCTCGCACGAAGAAAATCGGTGGACTCGGCGCCTGCGCGTCGGCAACCATCGACAGGTGAGTACGCAATTCGAGATCCAACAGCCGGTGCGCAACGCCGGCGGCTGGCGCGTGCTCGCACCGTTCCGTAACCGCGAGTACCGCCTGCTGATCGCGGCCGTGACGTTGTCGATCTTCGCCGACGGCATGTTCGCGGTGGTGCTGGCCATGCAGGTCATCGAACTGAACAACGACCCCGTCTCGCTGTCGATCGTGACGACCTGTTTCGGCGGCGCGCTCGTCGCCTTCGTATTGGTCGGCGGGATCGCCGCCGACCGATTCCCTCAACGCGCGATCATCATCGCGGTCCAGACGGTCAACGTGCTCGCCTCGACAGCCATCGCGGTGCTGGGAATGTCTGGCGCACTGCAGATCTGGCACCTGGCGGTGGGCGCAGCTGCCCTAGGCACGGCGGCGGCCTTCTTCTTCCCCGCCTACAGCGCGATCCTTCCGCGGATCCTGCCGCCCGAGCAGCTGCTCGCCGCCAACGGCGTCGAGGGTGTGGTGCGCCCGGTGTTCCAGCGCGCGATCGGCCCGGCCGCCGCCGGAGTGATCGTCGGCGCGACGTTCCCCGCATTGGGCGCGGTGGCGGTGGCCGCCTTGTTCGCCGTCGGCCTGGTGTTGCTCGTCGCGACCCGGCCGGCGCTGAGGCCTCCTGCGTCACAGGAGCACACACATGTGCTGCGCGATCTTCGCGACGGCTTCGTGTTCGTGCTCGGCACACCGTGGCTATTGTGGACGTTGCTGTTCGCGAGCATCTTCGTGCTGGTCGTCCTGGGACCGATCGAGGTGCTGCTGCCGTTCATCGCCAAGGACCGCTTCGCCGACGGCGCGCGGATGTACGGCTTCATCCTGGCGTTCTTCGGGCTCGGCAGCGCGCTCGGGGCACTCACCGTGTCGTCGGGCCGTATGCCGCGCCGGTATCTGTCGGTGATGATGGCAATGTGGGGTCTCGGCGCCATCCCGCTGATCGTGTTCGGTTTCACCTCTTCGTTCGCGGTGATGGCGGCCGCGACGTTCGTCATCGGGTTCACCGACGGCACCGGGATGGTCATCTGGGGCACGCTGCTGCAGCGACGGGTGCCGACGGCGATGCTGGGCCGCGTGTCGAGCCTGGACTTCTTCGTCTCGCTGGCGTTCATGCCGGTGTCGTTCGCGATCGTGGGACCGTTGTCGAAAGTCGTTTCGATACAGACGATTTTCCTCGTCGCGGGCATCGTGCCCGTGCTGGTGGCAGCGGTCGCGGTGTGGGCGGCCGGAATGCGTCGCGACGAGCTGGCCCACCCGCTGCGCTGAGTCAGACGCCGAAGATCGGCGGCAGCGCGAGCACCATGACCAGACCCCAGAAGAAGTGGGTCAGCATCGGTGCGAGTATGCCGCCGGTCATTCGGCGTTCGAACGCGCAGATCGTGCCCAGGATGATCGCGGCGAAGCCGAGCATCGGGTTGCCGGTGGTGGCCGCGGTGGCGATGACGTAGAAGACCGTCGAGATCAGTATCGGCTTCATCGTGCCCAACGCCGTGTAGAGCGCGCCGCGAAAGAACATCTCCTCGGCCAGCCCGTTGATCACGGTGATGAACGTCACCAGGATCAAGGGTCCGTAGTTGGCGTATTCCAGTACGCGAGTGATGTATTCGCTTACGCCGGGAATCTCGCGCGCAATCAGGCCGCCGATGACGAACACCGCGCCCAGCGCCAAACCCACTGCGGTGCCGGTGATCACGGGCCGTTGATTGCGGCCGCGGAAGCGGATGCATCCCATGTGCAGCGGGCCTGACAGGAACGCGCCCAGCGCCCACACCCCGGCCAGCGCCAACGTCAGCCAGTAGAACGACGAGTCACCCGGCGGGCGGGTCAGCGAATAACCGAGCAGCGCGGCGCCGATGACGAGCACGACCGCGACGACGATGCGCCTGCGCCGTATGACGCTGGGCGGTTCGTGATGCGGAACGGGGCACGCACTGACGATCTCGCGGATCTCCCGAAGCAGGCCGGGTCGCGTCTGCGTCTCCTCCGTCACGTCAGATCAACCTTAGGCACGAAATGCAGCAGGGTGTCCACACCCGTGCGCACCGCCCCGGCGACGGGTCCGGGCACCCCGCCGATGAGCCCGAGCGCGGGCCGGACGACCGACGGTGTGACCGCACCGGCCACCTGTTGCAGACGCAGTGTGTCCCCACCCGCCCAGCCGGGGTCGGTATCGGCGAGGTGGTGTGGGTCGGTGAGCTCGTCGACGGGTCGACGCCGACGGCTCGCCAGCGCCCGCGTGATCGCCTCCTCGACGCCGATCAGCCCGGCAGGCGGGTCCGGCACGAACTCGCGCAGCCGGGTGTCAGAAGCCATCATCGGATGGTCCAGCGACTGCACCAGGTCGGCGGCGAGTCCTCCCGGCACCGGCAGCACCACCCCCGTCACCCACGAGACGAGACCGGTGTCGACGCCGTTGACCGGCAGCTCGGCCCGCCACTTTCCGGCGATTCGCGCATACGTGCGCAGCAGCTCGGCATACGACGTGGTTTCCGGGCCGGTGATGTCGTACGCGCCGGCGGGCACACGCTCGCTGTCGGCGGCGGCGACGAGGTAGTGCAGCACATCGCAGATCGATATCGGGTCGATCGGGTTCACCGACCACGACGGCATTGGGATGACCAGGAACCGATCCCCCACATAGCGCAGCATCTCGAACGACGTCGACCCCGCGCCGATGATGATGGCCGCGCCGAGCCACACCACGTCCGGTCCGCCGTCGACGTGCAACGCCTCGGCGACCTCGGCGCGGCTCGCGAGGTGTTCGGACAGCTCGTCACCGTCGGGCACGAACCCGCCGAGGTACACGATGCGACGCACACCGGCGTCCTTGGCCGCCCTCGCCACGTTGGCCGCCGCGCGGTTGTCGGCCTCGCGGAAATCGGGCTGCCCGATGCCGTGTACGAGGTAGTAGACGACATCGATCGGGCCGGCGTCGGCGAAGGTCGACCGAGCCGAGGCTTCGTCATGGGCGTCCAATGCGACGGCGTCGACGCGGTCCTGCCACCCGAACTCGGCCAGCCGGTCGGGATTTCGGCTGGCGGCGACCACCTCGTGTCCCTCGGTGAGCAGTTCGTTGACGAGCCGGGAGCCGACGTAACCGGTCGCGCCGGTCACCAGAGTGCGAACACGTTTCACGGTAGGGCCTGTACCCGGATCGGACCCCGGAGAATCCCGGGAGAATCTAGGCCTTGGCGTCTCGGTGCAGATCGATCAGATGCTGGTACACCTGCGCGTTGTAGCGATTGTGGTTGACCTCTGCGTCACTGAGGTCCCGGCGCACCTTGGCAGGAACCCCGGCGACCAGAGTCCGCGGCGGCACCACGAAACCCTGCGGCACGACGGCGCCCGCGGCGATCAACGCGCCCTGTCCCACCGTCGCGCCGTTGAGGATGACCGCCCCCATGCCGATGAGGGCCCCGTCCTCGATGACACAGCCGTGCAGCACGGCGTTGTGGCCCACGCTGACCTCTTCACCGATGCGGACCGGGAACTCCGGGTCGACGTGGACCGTCACCCCGTCCTGGATGTTGGTCCCGAAGCCGACCTCGATGGGCTCGGCCTCGGCCCGCAGCGTGGCGCCGTACCAGACGCTGGCCCGCGCCGCGAGTGTCACGTCGCCGATCAGGCTCGCGTTGGGCGCCGCCCACGCCTCGGCATGCAGCGACGGCAGGCGACCACGAATGGGAAGGATCAGCGGCTCAGGCATGCGGCTCATCGTATGCATCGGCGTTTCGCCGCCGTTCGGGGCGCTATGTGGGCAGATTGACAAAGCCCAGGTCAGATGGCCCGCAGCGGCTGTTTGGCGAGGTGGCGACTTTGGCAGGCACACAGCACTGCCTCTAACATGCCTTTCGACCTGTCTAGCTGAGGAGCCGTAAGTGAAGACTCGCACCAGCAAAGCCCTTGGTGCCACTGCCGGGATCGCCGCGATCGCCTTTTCGGTGCCGCTGGCCGTGACCGCATACGCCGATCCACCCGCGCCCGCACCCGAGCAACCGGCCGAGCCGACCACGACTGCGGTGGTCGAGATCCCGAACCCCGAGGGGAAGGGCTGTGACGCCTTCAAGGAGGCGGTGCCCGACTGGAAGGCGCTGAACAACCTGCCCGTAGGCCAGGCGCTGCAAGCCATCCCGGAGGCCAGCACCTTCTACTCCGCGATCTCCGGCGGGTTCAACCCCGCCGTGAACGTGGTGCCCGTGCTGGAGAACGGCCCGTACGTGGTCTTCGTGCCGACGAACGAGGCCTTCGCCGCGCTTCCTCCCGCGCAACTGGACGCGCTGAAGGCCGACCCCGCCGCGCTGACGGACTTCGACTACTACCACGTGTTCCTCGGCTTGCTCGGACCCAAGGATGTCAAGGGTCAGCGGCCCACCCAGCAGGGTGCGGAGATCAAGGTGACCGGTGAGAACGCCGACGTGACGATCAACGACACCGCCAAGGTGGTCTGCGGTGGCATCCAGGCGGCGAACGCCCGGATCTACCTGATCGACGCGGTGCTCGATCCGGCCAACGCGCCGGCGGCCGTGACGCCGTCGGCGACCTCGACCAGCGAGACGACGACCACCACGACGACGACCGAGACCACCGAGCCGGCCCCGCCGGCGGAACCGACGCCGGCAGGCGACGCTCCGATCGGCTGATCTCGCCCGCACACGCGAAAGCCCCCGAAACTCCGTTGTTTCGGGGGCTTTGGCGTTAGGGGTCGCGGCTAGAAACCACGCCGGGGGCAGCTATACGCCACGCCGGCGAGCCGGCTATACGCCACGCCGGCGAGCCGGCTATACGCCTAGGTCGCGGCCGATGATCTCCTTCATGATCTCGGTGGTGCCACCAAAGATCGTCTGGATGCGCCCGTCGACGTAAGCGCGCGCGACGCGGTACTCCATCATGTAGCCGTATCCGCCGTGCAGCTGCACGCACTGGTCGACGACCTTCTTGGCCACCTCGGTGGCCCACCATTTGGCCTTGGCCGCCTCGACCGCGGTCAGCTCACCGTCGACCACACCCTGTAGGCAGCGGTCGATGTAGTTTTCGGTGACCTCCAGCTCGGTCTCCATCTCGGCGAGCAGGAACCGGTTGTGCTGGAAGCTGCCGATCGGCTGGCCGAAAGCCTTGCGGTCCTTGGCGTATTGCAGCGTTTCGTCGAAGACCCCGCGGGCTCCGGCGATGGCCGAGATCGCAATGCCCAACCGCTCCGAGGGCAGGTTGGTCATCAGGTGGTAGAAGCCGCGACCCTCCTTGCCGAGGAGGTTGGCGTTGGGCACCCGCACGTTCTCGAAGTGCAGCTCGGAGGTGTCCTGGCTGTGCAGCCCCATCTTGTCGAGCTTGCGGCCCCTGGTGAAGCCCTCCATGTCGCGCTCCACCACGAACAACGAGAAGCCCTTGTGGCCGGCCTCGGGATCAGTGCGCGCGACGACCACACACAGGTCGCAGTTGATACCCGACGAGATGAATGTCTTGGAGCCGTTGATGATCCAGTCGTCACCGTCGCGCACCGCCGAGGTGCGGATGCCGGCCAGGTCGCTACCGGCGCCCGGCTCGGTCATCGCGATCGCGATGATCAGCTCACCGCTGGTGATGCCCGGCAACCAGCGCTTCTTCTGCTCGTCGTTGGCCAGCTCCTTGAAATACGGGCCCACGACGTCGTTGTGCAGGCTCAGCGCCGGTCCATGCACGCCGGACCTGGCGGTCTCCTCGTCGATGATCGCGTTGAACCGGAAGTCATCTGAACCGCCGCCGCCGTACTCCTCGGGCATGTTGAACCCGATGAGGCCGTACTTGCCTGCCGCGGTGTACGCCGACCGGTCGACGATGCGCTCGGTCTCCCACTTCTCCTGGTTGGGCACCAGTTCGCGCTCGATGTACTCCCTGACGGTCTCGCGGAACGCCTCGTGTTCGGCGTCGTAAATCGTTCTCTTCACTGCTACTTGGCCTTCCAAACAGGCTGGCGCTTCTCGGCGAATGCCAGCGGTCCTTCTTTGGCGTCTTCTGAGCGGAGCACCGTCGAGATCTCACGCATGGTCCTCGACCATCCGCCTTCGTCACCGGTGATGACACCGTCGTCGACACCCATCGCGACCCGCTTGCTCGCCCACACCGCGAGCGGCGCATTGCTGGTGATTCGTTCGGCGAGCTCGAGTGCGGCCTCGACCGCGGTGCCGTCGGGCACCATCCGGTTGATCAGACCCCACTTCAGCGCATCGGCCGACGACATCGGCTCACCCGTGAACAGCAGCTCCATCGCGACCTTGCGCGGCAGGTGGTCGACGATGCGAAAAACCCCACCCGCGGCGGCGATGAGGCCCCGCTTGACTTCGGGCAGACCGAATTTCGCGCGCTCTTCGGCGATCACCAGATCGCTGGCGAGCGCGAGTTCGGTCCCTCCGCCCAGCGCGGTGCCGTTGACCGCGGCGATGGTCGGCTTGTCGATGTAGTGCCGCACGTACCCGGCGAAGCCCCACTCGTCGTGTTCCGGGTGGAACAGGCTCTCCCGCCGCGAAATTGCCTTGAGATCTGCACCGGCACAGAAGGATTCACCTGCACCGGTGATCACCACCGCGCGCACCTCGGGGTCGTCCTGCGCCTGCTGCAGCGCATCGCCTACCGCGGTGCTCACCGCGCTGTTGACGGCGTTGCGCGCCTCCGGCCGGTTGATCGTGATGAGCATGACGTTCCCGCGGCGCTCGGTGAGCGCCGCGGGCGTCGTCATGGCTCGTCCGACGACGATCTTTGAGGAGTCGGACACAACCAACGTCACAGCAGCTCGAGGATGGTGGCGTTGGCCTGCCCGCCACCCTCGCACATGGTCTGCAGACCGTACTGAATGCCGTTGTCCCGCATGTGGTAGAGCAGCGTGGTCATGATGCGCGCACCCGAGCCGCCCAGCGGGTGGCCCAGCGCGATCGCACCGCCGTTGGGGTTGAGCTTCTTCTCGTCGGCGCCGATGTCCTTCAGCCACGCCATCGGAACCGGGGCGAACGCCTCGTTGACCTCGAACGCCCCGATGTCGTCGACGGACAGGCCGGAACGCTTGAGTGCCTTCTGGGTCGCCGGGATTGGCGCCGTCAGCATGATCACCGGATCGGCGCCGGCCAGCACCGCGGTGTGCACGCGGGCCAGCGGCTTGAGGCCCAGTTCCTTGGCCTTCTCCGCCGACATGAACAGCAGCGCCGCCGAACCGTCGGAGATCTGCGACGAGTTGCCGGCGTGGATCACGCCGTCCTCGCGGAACGCGGGCTTGAGTTGGCCCATCTTCTCCAGGGTCGTGCCGCGCCGGATGCCCTCGTCCTTGAGCACGGTGTTGCCCTCGTCGTCTTTGATTCCGACGATCTGGTCGTCGAACGCGCCGGCATCCTGTGCGGCGGCGGCCTTTTCGTGCGAATCGAGCGAGAACTGGTCGAGATCGGTGCGGCTGAAGCCCCACTGCTCGGCGATCATCTCGGCGCCGATGCCCTGGTTCGGAGTCTGCTTGTAGCGGTTCTTGAAGTTCGCCGAGTACGGGTTGCCACCGTTGGCCAGCGAGGCGCCCATCGGGGTGCGCGACATCGACTCGACACCGCCGGCGACAACGACGTCGTAGTGGCCGGCGACCACACCGGCGGCGGCGAAGTGCACCGACTGCTGGCTCGAACCGCACTGGCGGTCGACGGTCACGCCGGGCACGGTCTCCGGCCAGCCGGCGGTCAGCAGCGCGGTGCGGCCGATGTCGAGAGCCTGCTCACCGGCCTGCATGACGCAGCCCCAGATGACGTCGTCGACGAGCGCGGGATCAACGCCGGCGCGCTCCACCAGACCGTTGAGAACCTGTGCCGACAGGTCACCGGGGTGAACCCCAGACAGCCCGCCGTTGCGTTTGCCGACGGGCGACCGTACTGCTTCGACGATGACGGCTTCAGCCATGACGCTTCTCCTTCGAAGTTCGATGATTTACCCACACACGGAGGGGTCCACCCCCGAACGTAAACGAACAAGGTTTACTAGGTCAACCTACTGGTTGGTGGGCGCGGTGGGGAGGGTGGGCCTCCGGGCGAATTTTGCGGGTGCCGCGAACGTAGCGAAGGTTCGCCCTGCCTGGTCATTCGGGATAAGGTTCACGTCCGTCCCGGCCGAGACCGTGAGGGCGCCGCCGCAGGTCGCTTTGCTCGACGTATTCCCACACATGGTTTACTGAGTTGTACAGCTGGCCGTTGGGTCAGCCGCAACGTGGGAGTTGGAGTGGCTCGAAGTACACCGCTGGCGCCGATGATCGGCCCGGACGGCGTCGGCGCCGGGACGACGGTGCGGTCACCGAAGACGGCCGAACTCGTCGCCGGCACGCTGCGCCGCATGGTGGTCGACGGCCAACTCAAGGACGGCGACTTCCTCCCCAACGAAGCCGAGTTGATGGCTCACTTTGGGGTGAGCCGACCGACCCTGCGGGAGGCCGTCCGGGTCCTGGAGTCCGAACGCCTCGTCGAGGTGCGGCGCGGTTCGCGCACCGGCGCCCGCGTCCGCGTGCCCGGCCCCGAGATCGTCGCCCGCCCCGCGGGCTTGCTGCTCGAGTTGTCCGGCGCGACGATCGCCGACCTGATGACGGCGCGCGCCGGAATCGAACCGATGGCGGTGCGGCTGCTGGCCGAGTCCGGTTCGGCCGAGGCGTTCGACGAACTCGACGGCCTGCTCGAAGAGCACGTGCCCTCGGGCTGGCAGAACGACACCCTGGCCGAGACGACGGGCGACTTCCACCGGCGCGTCGTCGAGTTGTCGGGCAACGCGACCCTGTCCATCATCGCCGGCATGCTGCACGAAATCACGGTGCGCCACAACGCATTCCTGTTCAAGGAACGTCGGCCGGTCTCCCGTGCCGACTTCGACAAGTTGATGCGTTCGTACCGGAAGTTGATGCAGCTGTTGAGGTCCGGCGACGGCGCGGCCGCTGAAGCACATTGGCGCAAGCACCTCGACACCGCGCGGGAACTGCTGTTGCAGGGACTCGAGGATGTCCAGGTCCGCGACGTCATGGGCTAGGGAGCGTCAGCGCTGTCCTTCTGCCACGTGACGTGGACGGGAACGGTGTCGTCCCACGGCTGGCGGGTGACCATGTCGGCGACGCGGATGTAGCCCCGCTCGAATTCCCCTGTCGCGGCGTCGACCAACCGATACTGCTGGGTCTGCCGATGGATCGGCTGTCCGTCGATCAGCACGACGATTATTTCTCCCGGCTCGAAATTGCAGCGCTTCTGCAGGGCCTCGATGAGTTGTTCGTTGTGCATATGGCCGTCGCCGAAGTTCCAGCCGATCGCGGTGCTGCAGATGCGCTCACCGTCGGTCAGTACGTAGTCGTCCTCGTTGTGCCCGGCCATCGCCCGGTGGGCGAGGGTGAACATAGCGCGACCGTGAGAGTTGAACGCGCGGAAGGCGTATCCCATGTAGAGATACATCTGGGCAGTCTCGGGGCTGCCGTAGTACCGCTCCATCTGCGCCTGCGGCATGCTCGCGATCGAGACGACGCTCTTCTCGATCTTCGCCGAGGCTGACGGTTTCACACACCACAGCCCGGTGTCCCAGTTGCCCGCGTAGTAGCGCATGCCCGGCAGAAAGGACACCTTGCGCGGGAACAGGTTTCCGAGAATAACGGTGCCCGCTACGACGGCGAACAACACGATCGGCCACGGACTCTGCAGGTCGCCGAGGCCGATGCCCGGATGTCCCACGAAGAGCGCCAGGACCGCGAACATCATGAAAACGTTCCACTCCAGCGGCACGCCCATCGGAATCGAGGACAGAATCCCGAAGTGGAAGACCAGCATCACGAACGCGGCGATGTAGGTGGGCCAGCCCCCGTGGGAGAAGAACAGCACCAGCGGGACGAGGCCTTCGATCGCCGTGCTGAAATGCGCCAGCCACCGTGATGCGCGCCCGGGTCGCAGGTCGTCCGGAAAGCGTTCGAAGAACTTGCGTTTGATCCACTTGAGCCGGAACACGGGGTTGTTGCTCATCATCGTGGAGATGACGAACGGGAAGTGTTTGTTGAGCTTGGACGTCGCGGCGCCGAGCCAGATCGTCAGGCACACGAGTTTGGCCGCGATGATGATGTCGGGCCCGGCGAACAGGAAACAGACCGCGAGCGAGGCGTACACCTCGCCGCGGGCCGCCAGGAAGATCACCTTGTCGCGCAGGCCGAGCACGGCGAGAACGCCGAGGATGGCAGCGACCTGCCACACCGGTAACACGCCGACGGTCGTCCCCAGTTCGGGTATCGGTCCGGTTCCGTCGGAGAACAGCGCCACGAGGAGCAGGACCAGGAGCGCGCCGTAGAGCAGCGCGTCGAACGGTGTGCGGGTGTCGCCTTTGGTCAACGGGATCCGGGTCGGCCACGGAGGCAGCCGAATCGTGTTCGGCCGCAACCAGTACAGGATCGAGCCCATCGGCGGGAAGAAGCGGTTGTTAAGTGGTCCGAAGCCGCAGCCGAGGCCGACGACCTCGAACAGCATCGTGTACAGCACGACCTTCTCGAACACGATCGGCTCGTTGTACCAGGAGGCGACGTTGGTGAACCCGTCGATCCCCGTGGTGCTGATCGCGATCAGCCATGCGCCGAGGATGTAGAGCAGGATCTTGACGACGTAGAACAGGTGTAGGACCACCGGCGTCCCGAATCCCACCTCGGCCCAGTGCCGGGCCATGGGCACGATCTTCTCGGCGCGGCTGCCCTTACTCCACTCCTCGTAATCGACGACAGGCGCGTCCTGTTTCAAGAACCCCATGGGAACACAGACTAGAACGTGTTCTAGCTATGCGGCTCCAGAACCTCACGTCCGCTTCGCGAAATCTACAACAGGGTCGCGATCGCCGAGGTTTCACGACCCTGATGTGCAGTTCGCGAACTGCGTGGGCTGTCGTCAGGCGTCGGTCTTGGCGGGCGGCCGGTAGAAGATCGCCAGCTGACCGATGCCGCCGAGCAGGCCGAGACCCAGCGAGATGACCAGACCCCACCAGCCGTGCAGTAGGTCGTAGAAGCTCGTCGAGCTGAACAGCAGGTGGTCGAGGCTGAGCTTGCCCGCGCCGATCGTCGCGATGCCGACGGCAGCAGCGGCGAGCACGAGGTTGTACTCCCAACCTTCCTTGACGATGAAGAAGCCGTTGGCCCGGTGCACGGTCCACGCGGCAACGAGCATGAGCGCCACGAAGCCCGCGGCCGGTATCGGGGTGAGCAGGCCGAGCGCGAGACCGATGCCGGCCGCCATCTCGGTCGTCGCGGCGACTCGGGCGTGGAACTTGCCCGGCTTCATCCCCATGCTGTCGAACCACCCGGCCGTGCCGCTGAGGCCTCCGGGTCCGAAGAACTTGTTGTAGCCGTGGGCGGCCATGGTCAGGCCGAGCACCACGCGCAGGATCAGCACTCCGACGTCGTAGGCAGTCATGCAACAAAATCTAGGCCATGTGTTAAGCCGCTGCCCAGCCCCCTCGCATGATCGAGTGGTCATTTACCCCCACGCCCTGCGTGCGCGCCCAGCCCGCGTGAAACAGTTACCCCCAGCTCTTGGCGTCTGCACGGCGGGGTTATCCCCAAGTTGGGTTTCATCCCCAGATGCGCTCTATCCGCTGGTTACACGACGTCTGGGTCGATAGATTCGATCACATGTTCGAGGGATTGGTGGCCGCCGCCGGTGACGGCGACCTCGGCGGCGGCGATCGTCCAATTGTCGATGCACCACTGTTCGCGGTCGACGGCCCCGGCTTCGACGATCAAACGTTCCAGGACGTCGGCGGCGGCGGCCAGCCGGCGCGCGCAGGCGGCGTTTTCCACCCGCGCCCACGTCGCCCCGACCGCACCCGCACCCCGAGCACCAACCACCGTCGACCAACTCATGGCCGAACGCAACAAACCCCCAACTTCTAGGGGTATGCGGCGGTCAAGGACGCCTCCAATCTCTCGACATAAGAGTCGATGTCGCCGATCGCCGACTCGGCCGCATGCACGCTGACGGCGATGGTGTCTCCGATGCCGTGTACGCCATGCGTCACGCCCATCATCGGAGACAGCCCCGGAAATCCGGCCGTGAGCACCACCGGTGAGTTCCCGAAAAGTAGGTCGGCAGGTCCACGGTTCACGCTGGATACGACGGTGTTCCCGGTGACCGTCGGGGAGCGCAGTGACATGTCGAATTTCTTGACGCCATAACGCAGTAACGGTGCCGGCACCGCAGCGGACGCCCGACCAGACGCAACCATCGCCGGATGGGCGGCCCTGCGCCGGCGTTGCTCCAGGTCCTCGGCAATGCGCGCTGCACGTTCATGGAATGGCAGATCCGGATACAGGCCCACACCCACATTGCCGAAGTGATTGTGGGCGCGCCGCTCGCCCGTCTTCGCCATCGGCACCTCGGCGCCCAGCAGCGATGGGTCATCACCGAACTCCCGCAAGTGCGCGGCCAACGCCTCGGACACCGCGGCCAATGCGCCAGTCGTCACCGTGGGCCCTGGCATCTGTGAACGCCGCATCACCACGGTCCGGATGCTGCGCAAGCCTTCCGGTCGCGCATTGCTGCGCAACGCTGGACGCGAATCCGCCTGCGGCGGAACCAATCCCGCCGATGTAGTTCGCACCAACCCACGGTGAGCCCGCGCAGCAGCATAACCACGCCACGGCAGCCTCGGCCCTAGAAACCGCTCTGGCACCGCAACATTCGGTACGATCTCTCTCCGCCCGAACAGCCACGCCGCCAACGCCGATGACCGCAGACCGTCCCCGAGCGCGTGCGCCACCTGTACCACCGCAACCGTTCCGGGGCCCGCTCCCGGAACATCCTCGACAGCCGGGAAGACGTGAATTCGCCACGCCATCATTCGCGGATCGAGTTGGTCCGAGCTCAACAACCCCGCCACGATCGCCAGACAGCCCGCCCAACTGCTCTCCGCGGCGTGCATGACGAACTGGTTCGGCGCGACGTCCGCGGGCACCCACTGCGGATACGTCAGCGGATTGCCGTCACGCACCCGCAGGCGCAGCTCGGTACAGCCCCGCGCCCGGTCACGGATTCGCGCTAGGGCCGACTCGACATCGGCAACGTCCCCCGCGAAACCGTAGAGCAGAAACTGATCGCTGGGAGTCTTCGCCGACATCCAATACGCCTGCGCATCCACCGCAGCCAGTCGCCGCCCCATGTCCCCCAGGCTAAGCGCGCGTCGAGCCGATGAAGTCGACGATGTGCCCCGCGACGGCTTCCGGCTGTTCCAGCTGCAGGAAGTGACCGGCCCGCTCGACGGTGGCGACCTCGCTACCTTCCGGCAGAACCCGCCGCACCCATCGGGTGTAATCCGCTGAGGCACAACCATCGTCGATGCCGTGCAGGTACAGCGTCGGAAGCTGTGGCGCCGAGAGCCAATGCCGGTGCAGTTCGGCGTACTGCGCGGGCGGCTTGCTGTTGCGCACGGTGGCCCGGTAATACCCGAGCGCGGCACGCCAGTTCTCGGGCGCGCCGATCGCGTCGAGAACGTGGGCGACGTCGTCGGCGGCGTCGTAGCCCGGCGACCACTGGCGCCACAACCGGGGCACCACCCACGACGCGGATCGCTCGGGAAGGCCGGGCAATTGGAAGTACATGATGTACCAGCTGCGGAGTAACTGGCGGGGCAACTGTGCGGCGAGCCGGCCCGCATCCGGCGTCTTGCCAAGGGGTCGGAACGCCGCGGCAAACGGCACCGACATGATGACGGCCTTCGAGAACGGGCTGTCGGGCATCGCGGCGAGCCCGGCACCGGCGATCGCTCCCCAGTCATGCCCGATCAGCACGTCGCGGCCCGTCGGTCCGGCCGCGTCGAGCACCCGCAGCGCATCGTCCATCAGCGCGCCGACGTGGTAGCTGCCGTCGGACGCGGTCGACGACGGTGCGTAGCCTCGCATGAACGGCGCCACCACCCGGAATCCCGCGTCGACGAGTAGCGGTGCGATGTTGCGCCATCCGTGCGCGGTGTCGGGAAAACCGTGTAGGCACAGTGCAATCGGCGCACCGACGGTGCCCCAGCTGAGGGCGCGCAGCCGTACGCCCGGCGCATCGACATCGATGAGTTCGGGTTCGGCCACTACGCCCCTACACCGGCTCGAACTTCGAGATGAGCCAGTCGCCGTCGATCTTCTCCAACGTCACCCGCACACTCGAGGCGGTATCCGTCGGCGCGTCCTGCCCCATGACCACGGTCTGGTTGACGAACACCAGCACCACGGCCTCCTCGGAGTCGGCCGACACGGATGCGGCCGCCGGAACGGAAGCCACCGCGGAGATCTGCTTCTGTTGTGCGCCGGGGATCACCACGTCGTTGATGAGCCCGGTGTAGGACTCCTCGAACTCGCCTGTCAACAAGGAGCGTGCATCGTTGAGCTGCTGTTCGACGGTGTCCGGCTTGTACGACAGCATCGCCACTGTGCTGTCCTTGGCGGCCTGGACCGATTCGGCGCGCGCCGCGTCCGCATTGCGCACGGAGTTGTCGACCCACTTCAGATAACCGGCTCCGCCGGCCAGCAGCAGCGCGAGGGCGGGCAGCACGCCGAAGGCGAAGACGCGGGCCCAGTTGATGCCTCGCTTGCCTGCGGGCTCGGTCGCGGCGGGCTCGGCTGTGCCGGGCTCGCTCGTGGCTGGCTCGGTCGTCTCCGCTGCCTCGGTCGTTTCGGCCGCCGGGGTGTCTTCTGCGGCCGTGGTCTTCTCCACCGCCTCGGTCTTCTCCGCAGGCGCGGCCGTCGTCTCGGCCGTCGATTCGGTCAACTCGACCGCCTCGGATCCCGGCGTCGTGCCCTTCTCGGCAGACTCGTCGGTGGCGTCGTTGTCTCGCTTGCGCCGCGGAAGTCGATGTCTATTGCTCACGGTACGAACTCCACATTCGAGATCTTGGCCTCGTCCTCGCCGGTCTTCTGCACCGAGATCCTCATCCGCCAGGACCGCGGCGCCTGCTCGGGCGCTCCGGCATTGGTCGTGTTGACGGTCACCGCGACCAGCACCTTGGCCTCGTTGTCGTTCAACGACTCGATCCCAGCTTCGGCGATCTCGCCCTCCGACTTCGACTGCGCCTGCTTGACGACCTCGATGAACGGTTGCGCGCGGGCCTGGAAATCGTCGTAGAACGTTCCGGTCGATGAGTCCAGGACACGTTGCACATCCTGCTCGGCGTGCTCGTGGCTGATCGTCGTGAGGTTCAGCGCGCCCTGCCGCCCGACCTGCAGGAAGAGGTTGCGCAGATCCTCGGCCTGCCGCGACTCGTACGCCCGGTACCCGAGCCACCCCGCAAGCGCCGCGAGGGCCACCACGACCACCAGGCCGACGATCGTCGCCAACCGGACGTGCGACATCGGCGCCTTGGGCGGGGCGGGCTCCGCTTCATCTTCGGCGGCGTCGGCGGCGTCGTAATCCTCGACGCCTCCGGCAGCCTCTGTCGTCTCGGCAGCCTCTGTCGTCGACGCAGTCGGTGTGGTCGAAGCAGCGGGCGCCACCGAAGCAGCCTCTGCCGTCTCGGCAGGTGTCGTGGATTCGGAACCTTCGGCCGCGGCGTCCTTGCCGGGTGTGGTCTCGTCTGCCATCTAAGTTCCTCTGCGGCCCACGGGCCAGGTCGGGGTCGGGTAGACAGGTCGGCTACAACTTACGTGTCCGACACCATAGCGTCGGAACCTGCCCACGAAACGGCACCACGTCCGTGCCGGTATCGACACTGCAAACTTCAGCGTCAGCTCCCCGGCGGGACGAGCATCGACTGCCACGGCCGCTCGCCCGCTGCACCGTTTGCCAGGTTGGACTGGGTGTACACCTTGCCGTCCGGTCCCACGTACTCGCCGGACGCGGGGTCGTACTCGGCGGCCGCGACGGGCAGCGGCGGCGTACCCGGCGGAGGCGGCGTGATGGCGACTGGCACATCCGGCGGCACATGCGGAATCGGCTGCCCGGACAGGGTCGCGTTCGGATCACCCTTCCAGTTGTAGCCGTCGTTGAGCGGCACGTACTGCTCGTCGCTCTCGCACATCTGCCACGTCGGAGCCCGCTTGCCCGGCACCGTGATACACGGCAGGTTGCGCGCGCCGCGCACGTTGAACGGCGCATCCTGCGGCGTGCGGCAGTACAGATCACCCTCCGGCCGGTCGGGGTAGTCCTCGAAGACCGGCACCCGCTGCTGTTGCGCGGGCAGGAACCCCGTCGTACACGGCGGCGGCAGGTTCTGCGGCGGCAGCGGCAGCGGTGCGGGCAGCGCGGGCAGGATCGCATTGAGGTTGAAGATCAGCGAGTCGCCCATGTAGTCCTGCTTGGTATTGCGCTTGTGCACACCCACGGCCTGTGTGACGGCAGTGCCCTGTGGCAACAACACCAGCAGCTGCTCGAGGCTCGGCTGGTAGGCGAGGGCGACCTCTCCGATGCTGACCAGGTTGGCCAACACGATCGGCAGGGTCGGCTGCAGTCGTTCGAACAGGGCGCGCACCTCGTCGGCGGCCCCCGGCCCCTTGGCCAGAATCCCCGACACCGCCGGATCCTGGCTCTGCAGTTGACCGCTGATGCTCGCCAGGTTCGCCGCCCACGCCTGAATGGAGCCGGCAGTCTCGGTCTGGGTGTCGAGTATCGGCTTGGACTCGTCGATCAGTGTGAGCAGCGGGTCGAGGTTCTTGCGGGCATCGATGGCCAGCGTGGCGCTGCCCTGGACCAGCCGGCGCAGTTCGGGGCCGAGCCCGCCCACCGCGGTATAGGCCTCGTCGACGACGGTCCTCAAGTTCTCTTGCGGAATCGCCTGCAGCCCCCGGGCCGTATCGTCGAGCACCGTATTGATGTCCGTCGGAACCGTGGTGCGGTTCAACGGGATCACATCGCCGTCCCTGAGCTCCGGGCCCTCACCGCTACGTGGGAGCAACTGGACGTACTGCTCGCCGACGGCGGACACGCTGTGCACCTCGGCTTCGAGGTCGGCGGGGATCCTGACGTCGGAGTCCAACGACAGCACCGCCTCGACTCCCCTGTCGGTGAGATCGACGCTTTTCACCTCACCGACCTGCACACCGCGGTAGGTGACGTTGCCCCGCGGATACAGCCCGCCCGTCTCCGGCAGTTCGAGCGTGACGCGGTACTGCCCCACGCCGAGGAGGGTCGGCAACTGCATGTACCCAAAGATCATGACGCTCAACGCAATGATCGCGATGGCCGAGAAGATGGCCATCTGAATGAGGATCTGACGGGTCATTCGCATGCTACGGCCCCTGATCCCAGCGATACGGAGCGACCAACGGGTTGCCGCCCGGTGGCGGCACGTGGTGGTTGCACGGGCTCGGGAACTGGCCGATGGTGCGGCCCCACTGCAGTTCCAGCCAGGTCAGGTTGCACTCGAACCGCGTTCCGGTGAAGAAGGCCGAATCGATTCTGCTCAACGTCAGGTCGACGACCAACGTCAGGTTCGCGTAGTCGCCGCGCATCCAATTGAGCAATGTCTCCTTCGGGAACGGGAAAGTCGGCAAGAAGCTCAGCGCGCGGGTCAACGCGGGACCGGCGTCGGCCAACTCCTCCAGCACCACGCCCAGGTCCTTGAGCTCTTGCACCAGAGCGTCTTTGGTCTGGTTGACCGAGTCGGCGGCCAACGCGCTGAACCGGCCCAGCTGGGTCAGCACCTCGGCCAGGTTCTGCCGCTGATCCCTCAGCACGGCCAGGGCATCGGGGATGGTTCGTAAGGCCTTGTCCACCACCGGCTTCTGTTCGGCGATCTGCCCCATCAGATTGTTCAGGCTTTCGGTGGCCTCGATGATGTCCTGCTTTTGGTCATCGAGGTGGCCGATCGCGATGTCGAGCTGTTCGATGAGACTGCGCAGGTCGTTCTCGCGACCGGTGAACGCGACACTGAGAGCTTCGGTGATGTCGTAGATGTTGCCGATCCCGCCGCCGTTGAGCAGCAGCGCAACTGCGGCCAGCGCCTGCTCGGTGCTCGGGTAGGCGCTGGACGACTCGAGCGGAATCAGCGCGCCCTCTTTCAGCTTGCCCACCGGCGGCGCGTCGGTCGGCGGGGCCAACTCGATGTGCAGCGACCCCAACAGGCTCGTCAGCCCGAGCTTGGCCGTCGCATTGGCGGGCAGCTCCACGTCACCGTTGAGTTCCATCGTCACCAGTGCATGCCAGTCCTGGCGCTCGATTTTGCGCACGGTGCCGACGTTCACATCGGCCACCCGGACACGGGAGTTCGGCTCGATGTTGTCCACGTCGGGCATCTGCGCCTGGATCGTGAACGCATTCGGACCGGTGCCCTCGACGCCCGGCAACGGAAGCGAGTTCAGCCCCTGCCAGTCCGAACAGCCCGACAGCAGCGCGGCAGACACGGCCACCACCGCTACTCTGCGAAAGAGCTTGCGCCGCATCATGGGCCGACCCCCTGGGGCACCATCATGCCGTGCAGACCGTCGGCCGGGTTCGTCGAGACCGGCGCCTCTGCCGCCAGCGGCGGGCCCGCGACCGGAGCGGGTGGTGCCGCCTGCGCCGACGGGGGCGGCGGAGCCGCGGGCGGAACAGGTTGCGGCGGAATGTAATCCGGGCGCAGCCAGTCCTCGCTGTAAGTCAGCTCGTTGGGCCGTGTCGTGGCACCGGAGAAGACGTTCTGCATGATGGGCAGGAAGTTGTACTGGCGGTTCTTCAGGATCGGCGCCAGGTACTGCACGCACAGCTTCGCCGACTGCTCGGCGTTCAGCCGGGATGCGGCCTGAATCCCGCCGCACAGGAACGAAATCGGGTTGGCGAAGTTGTTGAGCATCGGCAAGCTGCTCACCGCACCCTGGGCGGGCTGCCAGATGTTGACGTAGTTCTGCAGCGTGTTGGGGGCCACGTGCAGGAACTGCTTGAGCTCGCCGAGGCTGTCGGTCAGCGCCTGGGTCACCCCCGCCAACTTGTCCGACGTGGTGCCCAGCGCTTCACGGTTGTCGGCGACGAAGGTCTGCACTTCCCCGACGACGTTGTTGAGGTCGCGCAGCGCGTCGGCGACTTCGCCGGGATCGTTGGCCAGCAGTCCGGTCACGGACGCGAGGTTCTGGTTGAGCTGACGCATCACGTCGGTGCTGTCCTGCAGCGCCGAGACCAGGATCGCCAGATTCTTGACCGTGGAGAAGATGTCGGTGCTGTGGTCGCCAAGCGCAGTCACGGCCTGCGACAGCTTGACGACGGTGTCGCGGATGTTGGCGCCTTCACCGCGCAGGTTGTCGGCGGTGGTGTTGATGACCGATCCCAACGGGCTGACATCGCCGGGCTCGGTAGGCTGCAGCGTCTCGGCGAGCTTCTGCAACTGTTGCCGGACCTCGTCCCACTCGACCGGAACGGCGGTGCGCGACTGCGGGATCACCGTGTCGTCACCCATCACCGGTCCGCCGGTGTAGGGCGGGGTCAGTTGGATGGCGCGCGCTGTCACCAACGTCGGCGACAGGATCGCGGCCTTGGCGTCGGCAGGCACCTTGTGCTTGCTGTCGTACCAGAACGAGATCTTGACCCGGTCGGGCTGCGGTTCGATGGATTCGATCTTGCCGACGGGGACGCCGACGATGTTGACGTCGTCGCCGGGGTAGATACCGTTGGCGTTGTCGAAGTAGGCGACGACGTGTGTGCGGTTGATCGCTCCGGTGTTGCGCAACAACACGACCGCGCCGGCGGCGAGTATCACGACCAGCGCAACGGCCAACATGTTGCGTGCACCCCGCGTCATCGTCCGGCCTCCGGCGATGAAAGGTGGGCCTGCCCACCGGGAGCGGGCACCGCGACCGGAGACGGTGTCGGGTCCGCGGTCGAGCGCATGGCCGGCGGCGCCTCGGCGGGCGGGCCCGGCGGCGGCCCGCCTGGGGGCGGTGCCGGCAGCGGCTCGCGGTATGGATAGCAGCCGGGTCCCGGCAGCGGCAGCCCGGGCGGCCCACACGCTTGATCGCCGGGATTGCCGGTGATGGCGTCGGGCACCGTCAGCCGCGGTTCACCGCCTTGACCCGTCCGCGGGAACGGCACCGGCAGCGCCGGTGTCCCCGGCTGACCGACCTGCGGGTCGGACAGCTCCGACGGCAGCTTCACGTTGGGGTCCAGGCCGAGGTCGGAGAATGCGGCATCGATGAACGGCTGAAGGAACTGGCCGGGCAACAGGTTGGCGACGTAGTTCTTGAAGAACGGACCACCCGAAACCGATTCACCCAGCGACATCACATAGTCGGTCAGCAACGAGAGCGACTTCTGCACGCGTTCCTTGCGATTGTCGATGATCGTCAGCACGCCGTTGAGCTTGTCCAGTGCGGGCCGAAGGGTTTCGCGGTTCTCGCCGATGAAACCCTGCAACTGCGCGCTGAGCGCCGAGATGTTGCCCGAGATCTCATCGAGTGCGGCGCTTTGGTTTTGCAGCTCTGCCAGCAGCGCGTTGGTGTCGGTCACCAGACTCACGATCTGGTTGCTGCGCTCGGCCAGCACCTTGGTGGCCTTGTCGGCGTTGCCGAGCAACCCCCGCAACTGCGCGTCACGTTCGTTCAGCGTGTCGGAGAACCGCGCCACACCCTCGATCGCGATCTTCAACTCCGGTGGAGTGTCGGAGAACGTGGCCGACAACACCCGCAGCGATTCGGACAACTGGTCGGTATTCAAACCGCTGATCGCCGTGGCCAACTCGCCCAGCGCATCGGGTAGCTCATAGGGCGACGTCGTGCGGTCGAGCGGGATCGTGCCTTCCTGCCGGCCGTCGCCGCGGGAGGTGACCTCGAGGATCTTCGTGCCCAGCAGGCCCTCGGTCTTGATCGCCGCCTCGGTGCGATCCCCCAGCCGGATGTCGCTGTCGACGGTGAACGTCACCAGGGCACGCGGTCCGTCCAGCTCGATCGATTTGACCCGGCCGACCTCGAATCCCGAAACACGCACGGCCTTACCGGCTTGCAGCCCGCCCACCTCGGCGAAGTAGGCCGAGTACTCGCTGCCCTGCAAGAACGGCAGCCGATCGTAGTTCAGCGCCCCCAGCACGATGCCGATCGTCAACGCCAGCCCGATGGCTCCGATGACGGTCTGATTCCGTTCCGAGAAGGACCTCATCGCGGCGCACACCTCCCGGTGGACTGCCCGGCAACCTTCACATACACCGGCTGGCCGCCCTTGCCGTTGAGTTTGAGCACGATGTCACAGAGATAGAAGTTGAAGAAGTCGCCGTAAAGCCCTTGCCGCGCCAGCGCTTGATGGGCATCCGGCAGGGTGTTCAGCAGGTTGTCGAAGTATTCGTGGTCAGCCACCACGATGCCCGCGGCGCGGTCCGTTTCCTGGACCGTCTTGCGCAACGGTGGCCGGGCCTGGTCCAACAGGTCCGCGACGGTTCCGGCCGCTTCGTTGGTGTACGCCAGCCCGTTGCTGATGTCCGCTCTGCGCTCCGCCAGGGTCCCGACCAGTTCGCTGAGCGCGTCGACTGCCTTCGCAAACTGGTCGTTCTGATCACCGAGCGATCCCAGCACCACGTTGAGGTTGACGATCACGTCCCCGATCAGCCGGTCCCGGTCGGCCAAAGTCGTTGTCAGCGCTGCGGTCTGGGACAGGAACGAGTTGATGGTCGTGCCCTGTCCCTGCAGCGCGTGGATCAGCTGACTCGACAGCGCGTTGACCTGATCTGGATCCAGCGCACGGAACAGCGGGCGGAAGCCGCCGATCAGCGCGTCGAGGTCGAGCGCCGGAGACGTGCGGGCGAATGGAATCGTGCCGCCGGGCTCGAGCTTCTTGACTCCGCCCGCGCCCTCCTCGAGTGCCAGGTAACGGCCGCCGATGAGGTCGTCGTACCGGATGACGGCCCTGCTGCCTTCGGTCAGCACCACCGACTGGTCCGCGTTGAACTCGACCCGCGCGGTGGTATCCGGTTGGATGGCAACCTTTTCCACGCTGCCGACCTCGACACCGGCGATGCGCACGAAGTCCCCGTTCTCCAGGCCGGTGACATTGGTGAACTCGGCGACATAGCTGTTGGTGGCCTCCCCGAAGCGCATCTCGCCGAAGACCGCGAACAGTCCGAACACGCCGAGCAGGCAGACAGCCAGGAACACGCCGAGACGCACCGCGTCTCGGCGAACCCTGGCGTTCATGCTGGACATGGCGTGTCACCTCTCATGGCGTCGTGGATCATCCGAACGGGGGGCCCGGTCGTGCCGGCGTCGGCAGCGGTGTCGGTCGCAGCGGCGTGGGCTGCACCTGGGCCGGCGAGTGGACGATGAACGGCTCCGAACCCGGTGTGGGACCGGGATCCCGCGGCGCCATCGGCGGCGGTGCGGCCGGCAGGCCGGGCCACAGTGGGGTGCCGTCGTCGGCGTACAGATCGGCACCGTAAGCCGGGGCTCCCGGGTACGGGATCGGACCTATCGCGGGTCCGCCGAACAGGTTGCGCACGCTCGGCGGTTCGGGCACCGCACGGGTGGTCGGCAGGTAGTTGGCGTATCCGGGGAAGCCGATGCCGGGGTTGGGCCGCCAGTCGATTCCGGTGCCGAACCCGGTGTTGGTGACGAGGTTGCGCACCGGCCAGTTCTGCGCGACGTCGGGCAGCGAGCCGCAACTTGGCTTACCGCCCGGCCCGCCCTTGGCGCCGACGATCGGCAGGTGATTGGGGTACCGGTACGGGTCGTCGCCGACGCCCAGGGCCACGTCCAGCACCAGTGTCC
Organism: Mycobacterium lehmannii; assembly: GCF_001499925.1. Classification (NCBI taxonomy): domain Bacteria; kingdom Bacillati; phylum Actinomycetota; class Actinomycetes; order Mycobacteriales; family Mycobacteriaceae; genus Mycobacterium; species Mycobacterium lehmannii. The sequence goes on along the minus strand of NZ_LQIR01000025.1, from coordinate 17,567 downwards.
GGCCGTTACCGCCCGGCCCGTCGTACCCGCCGGTGTCCAGCAGGGTCTTGGCACCGGTCAGCAGGCAGGTGTATTCAGGGCTGTACTTGTACAGCAGATTCGTCGTCGGTTCGAGCACGTTGATGGACTTGATCAGGTTCGCCTGGTTCGGCGCCAGCAGGTTGATTCCGCTGTTGGAGAGCCCGATGGTGGCCATCAGCAGCGCGTCCAATTGGCTGGCCTGGGCCGTGATCGTGGCGCTCGTCGTGCTGAGCGCGTCCAAGGTGCTCAGAATGTCCTGTGCCGCAGCGCTGTACGTGTCGTTGAAATCCCGCAGCGCGCGCAGGTCGGCGGTCACCGTCTCGTAGCGCGGATTGACTTCGAGCAGCACCTGATTCGCGTCAGTGGTGGCCTGTCCGATCAGCTCGCCCTGACCCCGGACCCCCTCGGCGAGCGCATACAGCGTGCTGTTGAGCTTGGCCGGGTCGATCTGTTCGAGCACGTCGACGATGTTTTGAAACACCGTGTTGGCTTCGACGGTGACGTTGCGCGACTCGATCACCTGACCGGCGGCCAGGTGCTGTGAACTCGGATCGTTCGGATAGATCAAATCGACGAACTTGGCCCCGAACACCGTCGTCGCCCGGATCTGCGCCTCGACGTTGGACGGGATGAACTGGAGCTTGTCCTTGTCGATCTCCAGCTTCAACGCCACCGGTTGGCTGCCACCCTGGATTGCGGAGACCCGACCGACCTGCACGCCGCGCAACTTGACCTTGGCGTCGGTTTCCATCACCAGACCCGAGCGGTCGGATGTCAGCGTGACCGTCTCGGTCGCCCTGAAGGCGCCGACGAACAGGGCGTACGTCAGCCAGATGGCGGCGGCGAGTATGACCACGAGGATCAACGTCCACCACGCGGGGTGCAGGCCTTCGTCTTCGATGTCCATGATCAACCGGCCAGGTTGAAGTTGCCGGATTGACCGTAGACAGCGAGCGACAGCATCACCAGCACGAAGGCCGAGACGATGAGCGAGGTGCGCACCGCCCGCCCGACGGCCTCACCGACGCCCGCGGGTCCACCTCGCGCGGTGTAGCCGTAGTAGGTGTGCACCAGCATGATCATCACTGAGAGCGCGATGGTTTGACCGAACGACCACATCAGATCCGTGGGGTTGAGGAACGTCCTGAAGTAGTGGTCGTATACGCCCGTCGACTGACCGTAGATCACGGTGGTGCCGAAGCGTGCCGCCCAGAACGCGGCGATCACGCCGACGCAGTACAGCGGGATCACGACCAGGAAGCCGGCGACGACCCGCGTCGATGCGAGGTAGGCGATGCTTCGGATGCCCATCACTTCCAGCGCGTCGACCTCCTCGTTGATCCGCATGGCGCCCAGTTGCGCGGTGGCGCCCGCGCCGATGGTGGCCGACAACGCCACCGCCGTCGTGGCCGGCGCGATCAGCCGCACATTGAAGAACGCCGAGGCGAAACCGGTCAGCGCCTCGACGCCGATCTCGGAGAAGTCGGTGTAGCCCTGCACCGCCACCAAGGCGCCGGTCGTCACGGTGAGGAAGCCGACGATGGCCACCGTGCCGCCGATGATGATGAGCGCCCCGGCCCCAAGGCCCATCTGGGCGATGATCCGGATCAACTCGACCTGGTAGTGCACGACGGTGTAGCGGATCGACGTCAGGGTGCGGCCGAAGAACTTGGCTTGCATCCCGACTCGGTTCCACGGATCGGCGACGCTCTTGAACCGGGCTTTCAGCCAGGGGAACTGGGAATGCGGCCGTGAAACAGTCACATCGTCACCTTCACCGCGACCGCGGTCGCGACGATGTTGATCGCGAACAACGCCATGAACGTGAAAACCACGGTTTCGTTGACCGCGTTGCCGACGCCGGCAGGTCCTCCGCCGACGGAAATGCCCTTGTAGCAAGCGATCATGCCTGCGGACAAGCCGAACAGCGCGGCCTTGAGCAACGCGATGATGACGTCGGTGGTTCCGATGAGCAACGTCAGACCGGCGGCGAACGCACCCGGTGAGACGTTCTGAATGTAGACCACGAAGAAGTATGCGCCGGCCAGCCCGACGAGGATCACGGTCGCCGACAACGCCAGCGACACCAGGGTCGCGGCCGCCACGCGTGGAACGACCAGCGCCTGAATGGGATTCACACCCATTACCCGCAGCGCATCGAGTTCTTCGCGGATGGTGCGCGCGCCGAGGTCCGCGCACATTGCGGTGGCCCCTGCGCCCGCGACCACCAGCACCGTCACGATCGGGCCGATCTGGCGTACGGTTCCGAGCGCCGCGCCCGTTCCGGAGAAGTCGGCGGCGCCGAACTCCACCAACAGAATATTGAACGTGAAGGTCAGCAACACCGTATACGGAATGGTCAGCATCAGCGTCGGCAGTATCGAAACGCGTGCGACGAACCACGACTGAGAGATGAACTCACGCCACGCGAAAGGTGGCCGAAACATCCACACGAAGGTGTCGAGCGCCATGGAGTAGAAGCCGCCGAACGCGCGCACGGGCTTTGCAATTGCATTGACAGCGACCATCAGTCGGCTCCCACCCGCGCGCTTCGCACTGCCATCTGCACTGCCATAGCCCGCTCCGACCTTCCCTGACACCAACAACCCGCGCCCGTGATGGCTGTGGCGCAAGGGTACACACAGCCGGACGTCCGGGAACCGTATATCGGGATTTTGCGGTTGAGCAACCGCCGACGTCGCTCAGCCGAGTTTCCCCACGACAGGGGCCAGTGGCTAACTTTCGCGCACGGCCTCCTCGAGGTCAGCGATGACGCTCATCGTTCTTCGGCGACGAACTGCCTGGCGCCCAGCGCGCGGAGCGCGAAGTCGAGCACGCGGGCCTTGGCCAGGCGCAGACCCTCGTGGTCGTCGAAGGTCTGGCTGATCAACACGCGACTGATGATCGCGTTGATGGCTACCGCATCCTGCTCGGGGTCGGCCAGCGGAAACGAACCGTGGTCGCGGCCGCGCCGCAGAATCTCTACCAGTGAGCGCTCGCGATCGGCGTGTGCCTTCTCGCGCGTCTCGCGATAGCCCTTGGCGGCGCGGACCTCGTCGGAGTCGATGACGGTGAAGTGCATCCGCATCTCCTCGTCGTGGATCAGCCCGAACATCGCCTCGATCCAGGCTTCGAGTTGCTCGGCGGGCGCACCCGACTTCTCCTCGAGGACGCGGTCGAGGCGCCGCGCCAACGCGTCGGTCTCCTCGCGCAGCATGGCGAGGAACAACTCGTCCTTGGATTCGAAGTGACGGTAGAAAGCGCGGGTCGAGACTTCCGCCCGCTGCAGAATCGCAGCGACCGGAACGGGTCCCGTGTGTGGTTGCGACAAACAGGCGTAAGCAGCCTCGATGATGCGCTCACGGTCATGGGCGGCAAACTCGGGCTGCACGAGCGCAAAGTATATTGACGCCCTCATCGCGGACATCGGGATCGACGGAAATTCCCGGTAGGTAACGTGAGCCACTGGGGCGAGCCGGAGAGGACGGCCGTGAGCGCGACTGACAGCGAACCGCAGACCGTTAAGTTCCGCGGGTCGGAGGACATCACCTTGGTGGCCGACGAGTGGAACCGTGGTGCGCAGACGCAGCAACCCTCCGTCCTGCTGCTGCACGGCGGCGGCCAGAACCGTTACTCGTGGAAGCAGACCGGACACGTTCTGGCCGGTCTGGGTCTGCACGTGGTCGCGCTGGACAGCCGGGGACACGGCGACAGCGACCGGGCACCGGGCGCCAACTACACCGTTGACGCGTTGAGTGCGGACACGCTTGCGGTCATCGAGCAGATCGGGCGTCCGGTCGCCTTGATCGGCGCGAGTATGGGCGGGATGACGGGCATGCTGGCTTCCGCCGCCGCGGGACCCGAAAAGGTCACCAAGCTCGTGCTCGTCGACGTGGTGCCGCGGTACGAGAAGGACGGCAGCGCGCGCATTCGCGAGTTCATGTCAAGCGGCATAGACGGATTCGAGACCCTCGACGAGGCGGCCGACGCGGTCGCCGCGTATCTGCCGTACCGCAAGCGGCCGCGCAACCCCGAAGGTCTGAAGAAGAACCTGCGATTTCGCGACGGACGCTGGTTCTGGCATTGGGATCCGGCGTTTCTCACCGCGCCGATCGACGACCGGTTCATCCGCGAGGAGAAGCTCGAGCGCGCGGTGATGAGCTTGACCATCCCGATCCTGTTGATCCGCGGGAAGCTTTCCGACGTGGTCAGCACCGCGGGGGTCCAGGACTTCCTGGAGAAGGTGCCGCGAGCGGAATTCGTCGAGCTCTCCGAGGCCGGGCACACCGCGGCCGGCGACGACAACGACGCTTTCTCCGAAGTGGTGGTCCAATTCGTCAGCCGGTGACTCACGACCGCTGCATGCGCCGAAACTGAACCTCCGCGTCAAGAAATCGTGATGATTTGTGCAGAAGTTCAGTTTCGAGTCGACGGCTACGCCAGTAGCGGTACGGTCTCGTGGCGGTCGTTGGTCAGGATCTCGAACATCGCGCGCCGGTTGGCCGTCAACTCGGCGCGCTCGAACGCCTTGCCCGCCACCTGGATTCGGCAGCTGGCGATCGCGGAGTTGTAGCAGTATTTCGTCGCGCCGTCGGTGTCGGTGTACGTCAGCCCGATCACGTCGGACGGTTGCGTCACGATCTCGCCCTCGATCATCTGGTCGCCGACCCGCCCGCCGAACGTCCATGTGAACGGCTGGTAGTGGCCGTGGGTCTGCAGGCTGCCGCGGATCGAGCGCACGGCGAACTCCTGACCGGCATGCCGGAACACGAACAACGTCACACCGGGCAACAGCACCGGGCCGAACGCCGCTCGGGCAGTGACGATCTCGAGCGTCGTATCCGGTGCGTCGTCGAACCCGCAGACCTGCCCGTATGCGTACGACGGTGTGTGCCGCGTGCCCCAGTTGTGGTTGACGCTGCCGGTCCAGCCGTCGACAACGAGGCGGACATCGTCGAGTTCGAGCAACCCGTCGAAGCGCGCGAGGGGATGGCGCACCGTCGTCTTGGCGGTCGGAAACCGCGCCGCGTAGGCACGGTCGGTGAGCAGCCGGACCGGTGCTTCGTCGCCCGGGGTGATGCGCAGGTCCCACCGCGCCGAGCGGGGCCGACCCGTGACCACGCCCTCGGCCGACCGGTCGTCGAGGACGGTCGCGGCGATGCCCGCGGTCCAGTCCTCGTAGCCGTAGTCGGCCGACTCGATCGGGTACGGCTCCTTGAGCGCGCGGTTGCCCGCGCCGTCGGGGTCGAAGACCATCACCCACACGTCTGCGACCGCCTCCCCCGCCGCGGGAAGCAGCAGCGTCTCCCGGAGCCACAGCGCCTGAGGCAGGTCAGGGTGGTTGGCGCGGATGTAGCGACTCTCGTAATACGGGGGCTCCGCAGACGTCACCGATTCAGCATCCAATACTTGGTGTGTGACCGGTGCCCAGATCGTGGCTTACGTATTGGCGATTGTGGCGGCGGCCGAAGCCGTCGCGCTGGCCGTGCTGTGGATCCGTTACACCCGCCAGCGTGAGGAACTCGACGAAGCCCGCCGGCGTCTGGACACCAGGAACATGCTGTTCAGCGGCGGCCGCGAGGCGGTAAAGCAGGTGTGGCAGACCGCGAACATCCTGCGCAAGGACGGCCTCGGCGCGGCCGTGCGGTCCTCGATCGAGGACCTTGCGGACTGGGCCGAGGTCGAACGACCGGACCTGGCGCGGCTCTCGCCGAGCGGCAAGATGGTGATCCTGTTCTCCGACATCGAGGAGTCGACGGCGCTCAACGAACGCATCGGCGACCGCGCCTGGGTCCGGCTGCTGGGCCGCCACGACAAGATGGTGCGCCGCCACGTAAAGAAACACTCAGGTTATGTGGTCAAAAGCCAGGGCGATGGTTTCATGGTGGCCTTCGCCCAACCGGAGGAGGCCGTGCGCTGCAGTATTGAGGTGCAGCAGTCACTTCGCCGTCCGCCCAACGGTATTCGCGTCCGAATGGGTATTCACATGGGCAAATCGGTGCGCCGCGGTGACGACCTGTTCGGACGCAATGTCGCGATGGCCGCCCGCGTGGCGAACGAAGCCAACGGCGGCGAGGTTCTGGTGAGCGAGGTGGTGCGCGACGCGCTCGCCGACGTCGGGGACATCGAGTTCGACGACGGCCGCGACGCCGAACTCAAGGGGTTCAACGGATCACACCGGCTCTATGCCGTCGCGTCCTGACCGTCGGCGTTGGTCTCGGCCACCCGCTGGTGTAGCCGCGCCCTGATGTCATCGGGTGTGTACGAATTGCGGCGCCGCTGATCGCGCGCGACCAGCGCCCCGCCTGCCACCACACCCGCCACACTCGCCAGCCCGACCCACTTCCAGATACCGCGCATGACGCTCAGTCTGCCTAAGCTGCGGATGTGAAACCAACCACCGTGTCGTTGGAGCAGGCGCTCGAGGCGACCCGCACCGGCGATCTGTGGCTGTTTCGCGGACGGTCGGGGCCGGACCGGGCGATTCAGTCGTTGACCAACAGCCCGGTCAACCACGTCGGGATGACGATCGCGATCGAAGACCTGCCGCCGCTGATCTGGCACGCCGAACTCGGCGACAGGCTGACCGACATGTGGACCGGGCGCAACCAACGAGGCGTTCAACTCAACGACGCACGCCAGGTGGTGGAGCGGTGGATCACCAACTATCACCAGCGCTGCTGGCTGCGCCAACTCACGCCGTATGCCAGCCGCGAGCAGGAGGACCGCGCGTTGAAGGTGGTCGCCCGCATGGACGGCACACCGTTCCCTAGCACCGCGCGGCTGACCGGCCGATGGTTTCGCGGCCGCCTCGCCGTCACCGACTTCACCCGCGGAATTCCGTTCGTACACAAGAAGGTTCGCGATGCGACGCTACGCAGAAAACAGGAGAAGCTCCAAGTGGGGCTGCAGACCGCATACTGCGCCGAGACCGTCGCCATCACCTACGAGGAGATGGGCCTGCTGACCTCGGAGAAGCACTACAACTGGTTCGATCCGGGCTCGTTCTGGAGCGGCGACACGCTGCCGCTCGCGCCCGGCTATCAACTCAGCCCCGAAATCGCCGTGACGCTGGACTGATCGAGGCCCCCAGAAACGAGGCTTGCAAGGCAAGGGAAACCCCTGCTTCTTTTTCGTTCCGGCCGCCATACCGTCATTGGCATGTTGACGTGGATGAAATTAACCGTGACACTCCTGCTCGCCGCACTCACGATGCTGTTGTCCGGGTGCGTCTTTGCCACCGGCACAGTCATCAGTACGGTCCCGATTCTGTAGCGCTAAAGGCGCGCGAAGCAGGGGTTGGCGTCCTCCTTGGGGATGGCGGCGTCTCGACTCGAGAATGTGCCAACCACGCCGGAGTCGGTGACCTCGACGCTGTCGGCTTGGATCCCGAGCGGGTAGTTGTCGTTGAGCTTCTTGGTCAGGTCGTTGAGCGCGGTCTGCACAGCCTCCTTGGGCAGCGGCCCGGTGACGTCGAGGACCTGCAGGTTGAGGTCACCGTCGGTGACGACGGGTTTGGCGCTGACACTGTTGTCGCCGGCCTCCAGGATCACCGTCCCCGCCGCGGGGTCGGTACGCACGCCGGTGACCAGATTGCCGACGCCGGGCAGGTTCGCGGCAACGGTGTCCTTGATACCGGCCGACTTCCAGCTCAGCGTGGCGTCGAGCGACCCGATGGTGCCCTTGGAATCCCCGGTGTCCTGCAATCGCACATCGGCGAGGGTGACCTCCGCGGTCATACCGTCGGCGCTCTGCACCCGGTTTCCGTCGGTGGTGACCGAGATGTTGGTGTAATGCCCCGTGATGTGCTGCCACAGGAACGGGGGGTTCACTCCGAAGGAAATTTTGACGCCGTCCTCGGTCACACACTCGGCGACCTCGGTCAAGATGTTGTCCGCGCGCTGCCGCGCATAGAGCTCGCCGGCGGCCAGGCCACCCGCCAGCAGGGCGAGCACGATGACGGCGACCAGCGCGATCGACGTTTTGTTGAAACCGTGTCTGCGGCGCGGCTTCTCGTCGCCGCCCGGCGCCCCGAACGTTGGTGGTGGCGGCGGTGGGATCGGTTCTCGTCGATGGATCTGCTGGGTCGGCTGCACGTCGGCCGGTGACGGTGGTCGCGGGAAGCGTTGTGTCGGACCGGCGCTCGCCGGCCCCCTTGGGGTGCGGAGTTGCTCGGTCGGCCGCTCGTGCGGCGGCGGGGCCGGTTGCCGGGGCGGCTCCGGCGGCCGGGGCGGAGGTCGCCGCTGTGACGGGTGCGGTGGCGGCGAGCCACGGCCCCGCCACTCAGGCGGACCCGGGCGGTGCGGCGGCTGCGTCACGTGCGCGATTCTGCCCTATCAGTACTCGAGAAGCCCCCGCCAGGGCGGGCCTGGCGGGGGGCTCGTAGATCGAGTGAGGTACTACGCCCGCGGCGGCGGCGGGTTCGTCGTACCGGTGTTGCGAACGGCCGGGTGGTCGGCGTCCCTGCGCTTCTTCAGTCCGAGCAGGCCCAGCAGGCCCAGGAGCCCTGCAAGCCCCCACAGACCGGTGTTGTCGCTTTCCTGCTCGTGCTCGACTTCCTGCGCGACCGTCGCGGTGGTCGATGCGGGCACGGTCAGATCAGTCGCATTGGCGACACCAGCGCCGCAGAACAGCAAGCTGAGCGTCATGGCTCCCACTGCCACTGTTTTCTGCATCGTGTTGCTCCTTTGTGTCGGAGCCAGTCGACCCATGGACATCGAGTCCACCCCCCTAGCTCGGGAGCAAGTGTTTACGCAGAAGAAACCGTTCAAACCTGATGCCGGCGAGATCCTGCACAACGCGTCGGGCGTGCATCGCTTGGGTGGGCCGGTCACTCGGCGCGAAACACGGCCTGTCGCCTCGCGAGGTAGTCCGCGAGGTTCTGCAGCGAAGAATTCATTCCCTCCGCGTGGTCGGCGGCCGAGATCCCGACCGGCACGTCTTCCGCGCGCAGTTCGACCCGGGTGTCGCCGTCGACCCTCGTCACCGACCACGTCATCGTCATCGTTCCGCCGAAAATCGCCTCGGCAGACGAAAATTCGACGGTTTGAACGACGCGGTCATCGGGCTCTATTTCAACGAAGCGTCCCTCAAGGACATCGGAGTCGGCGTTGCTCTTGCCGCCCTGCGCGGGCGGGTCGCTGTAGGTCAGGACCATTCGGTAGGAACTACCAGGCTGGGCGTCGAAGTGTTCGAATCGGCCGGTCATCCCCGACGGCGGTAGCCACTCGACCAGCGCCCCAGGGTCGACGAGCGCCTCGAAGACGCGGCTCAACGGCGCCTTGACCACCCGCGATGCGCTATCCGTGCGTGTCATCACCAACATTGAACCCGATTCGGCGATCGCAATTCTCGGGATCGGTAGCGCGTCCGGCGCCTTCTACTCATCGCACCGGCGACGCGACACGACGCGAAGCCTCGAGAAAAGGAATCAGGCAGACATGAACGCACACGGCGCGAAGAAGTCGATGATCGGGGCGACGCTGTTGGGCGGTGCGGCCCTCGCCGCAGCACTCACCGCGGGTGCCGCCCATGCGACCCCGTCGCCGCTTCCGGAGCTGAGGATCGAACACTCCGATGTCGCTGCCCCCGGTGACGGTTCGGTGCGCGCCAGCCATCCGCAATCGCGGTTGTGCGACGGCTCGGTGCGCGTCGCCAGCCCTACAGTCCAGGCGTGGGACGGCTCGGTGCGGGTGGCCCTCCCCTGACTTCGGTCTACTAGCGCGGCAGGGTTCTTCTCGCCTGCCACGTGACTCCCGCCACGGTGTTCGCCAGGTCCGGCCTGGCTTTGGCGAATACCCGCAACGCTCGGTAGAACGACCAGACATGCCGGGGCGTCGGTACTTTCGGCACCCACGCCAACTCCCAGTGGATGCCGTTGATCGGATCGTCGAAGAAGACGGCGTAGTAGCCGGGCCAGTACTGCGGATACTCCCTCGGCGGGTCGGTGACCGGGACATCGCGCGCAAGCAGGAACTCGCGGTGGAAGCGATCGACTTCTTTGCGGCTACGCGCCCACAGGGCGATGTGGTTGATGCCGACGGACTGGTCGGCGTGGGTCAGCTTCGCCCCGGTGCGGGCAGGTTGAATGCCGATATAGCTGTGCGGGTTGACGTAGCGCGTCATGTAGTAGATCGACTCGTATTCCATGTTCATCGACGAGAAGCTGCTGTATCCGAGCCAGCCGAACAACGCGTCGTAGAAGGCGATCGAATTGTCGTAGTCCAGCACCGCAAACTCCACGTGACTGACCCCGCGCCACCGCATCGCGACCCCCCCCCATTGTGTACTACGGAGTGTAGTACTCGTATGTCACGACGGTCATCGTTTCTCCAGATGGCGTGACCTCGTCCCGGGGACCGTGCGCCAGCACAAAGCCGACGCTTTCCAGTACCCGACGAGATCCGTCGTTCTCCGGAGCGGTCCGTGCCGTCAACCGAGACAATCCGGCTTCGGTGGCCAGACCAGCGACCGCCGACAGACCCTGACGGGCCGCGCCGCGACCGCGCCCCTGCGGAGCCAACCAGAACCCCACCTCTGCATCGGATTCGTTGATCTCGAAAAGGACGATGCTGCCGAGGAAGTCGTCGGACCACGCGTCCGCGATGGCCAGCACGGCGAGGGTGTCTTCGGTCAGACCGCGTGCGATGACGCCGTCGATCTGCTCGCGCACGATCTCTGCCGAGTACTCCCGCAGCGGTAGGTGTGCGAACCGTCGCACCGCGTCGTCGTCAGTGCCCGCTGCGAAGGCGTGCGCGTCGCCATGTCGCAGCCGACGGACAGTCGCGTTGCCTTCGCCGCGGGGAAGCCGGTCGGCGATCCTCACTTGCGGCGCTTCGACGCCTTGTTGCTGCGGTTGACCTCGACGGCCCTGTTGATCAGGGCCTTGAACGCCTTGGGATCCAATTCATCGTCTTCGCGTAGATCGATCGACCGCCCGACCGGAGCTTGCAAACTCGCGTTGAAGAGTTTGTCGGGGTCGTCGATGGACGAGCCCTTAGCGAAATTCACCTTGACCTTACCCTTGTACATCTCCAGCGTGCAGATGAGGCCGTCCAACGAGAACGCAGGCACACCATCGGGATTCGATGGCTTGCGCCATTTGATCTCCTCGACGACGTCGGGCTCGGCTTGCTTGATCAGTGACCGGATGTCGTCAACCCGGTCGACGCGCCAGTCGTCAGTCATACCTCGAATGTAACGCCTCGCGGCTACGACCCCGGCGAGACTACGTGCAGCAATTTGGGTCCAAGACGGCGCATAACGCACCGAGCGCATCGCGGTGCGGCCGGTGGTACACGTTCATTCCGCGCCGGTCGGATTCGACCAGCCCAGCGCGTCGAAGCTGGGTCAGGTGATGGCTGACAGTTGATTCGGTCAACCCAAGTGCCGTCGCAAGTTCGCCGCTGTTCTGCTCGCCCGCCGACGAACTGAACAACATCGACATGATCTTCACCCTGGCCGGGTCAGCGAGCGCCTTGAGTCGAAGCGCGACGTGGAGCGCGGCGTCGTCGCTCATCGGGCCGGCGGCGACCGGCGCACAGCACACCGGCGCGGACATATCGATCACGGGCAACGATTTGGGCATGAAGCAAGTCTGCCACGGGTCTTGACATATATCAAAAAGGTGAGGAAGGTGGTGGGCAGCCGGCTACTTCGATATATGTCTCACAAGTATGGAGGAACATCATGTCCCGCGTTCAGCTCGCCCTCAACGTCGACGACCTCGACGAAGCGATCACCTTCTATTCGAAGCTGTTCAACACTCCACCCGCCAAAGTCAAGGAGGGCTACGCGAACTTCGCCGTCGCCGAACCACCGCTGAAGCTGGTCCTGCTGGAGAATCCCGGCAAGGGCGGCACAATCAACCACCTCGGAGTCGAGGTTGCGACGAGCGAGATCGTCCACGCCGAAATCGCCCGCCTGAGCGACGAGGGGCTGTTCACGGACGAAGAGATCGGCACCACCTGTTGTTTCGCCAAGCAGGACAAGGTCTGGGTGACGGGCCCGGCGGGCGAGAAGTGGGAGGTGTACACGGTGCTCGAAGACTCCGACACCTTCGGCACCAGCCCTCAGCGGCCCGGCGATACTGACGCTGAAGGCGGCGTCTGCTGCGGCGGTACGGCCGCGGACAACGACGACAAGGTAGCGGCAACGTCTTCCTGCTGCTAGATGTGATGCGTCCCGCCGCGACCTCGTGGAGATCTGATCGCGGCGGGCGCATCATCGAAGTATGGAGGCGGGCGGTGCGAGCGTCGATCGAGCCGCGATCAACGCCGACCTCGAACGTGCGCGCATCGACTTCCACCGACTGCTCGACAGCGCCGAACCCTCGGACTGGGCAAGGCCGACCGACGGCACCCGATGGACCAACGAAGAGTTGTTGTTCCACATAGTCTTTGGATACATGGTCGTTCAACGGCTAGTGGTGCTGATAGCGGTCTTCGGGCGGCTTCCGCGCGGGGCAAGCGCCGCGTTCGCTCGCATCCTCAACGCATCGACCCACCCCTTCCACCTGATCAACTACTACGGATCGCGGGCCGCCGCCCTCGTGTACAACCGCCGCCGGATGGGGACAAAGCTCGACCGTGTGATCAGTTCGCTCCAACGGCGGATGGCCCACAAACCCGACAGCGCATTCCACCGCGGCATGCACTTCCCGACCGGGTGGGACCCCTTCTTCAGCGACTACATGACGCTGGAGGATCTCTACCGATACCCAGGGCGGCACTTCGACTTCCACTCCCGCCAGCTCACCCTCACCCCGCGAACCTGAGGCGACGTTCACCCGATGGTCGTTTGCGTCCTGAATCGATGCCTGTCAATATCGATGGATGTCTAAGTCGTATCTCCCCTTGGACGATGCGACGGCCTGCGCGTACGCCCCCGTCATCCGCGAACCGTTGTCGATCGCTGCCGCTGCCGACATCGCAGCCAAACTCAAGGCCCTGTCCGACCCAGTGCGTCTGCGCCTGTTCAGCCTGGTCGCCAGTCACGCCGGTGGAGAGGCCTGCGTCTGCGACATTTCCGGTGACTTCGACGTCACCCAACCAACAATCTCGCATCACCTCAAAGTCCTCAAGGACGCCGGGCTTCTCGCCTCCGAGCGGCGCGGGTCCTGGGTGTACTACTCCGTCCGTACCGAGACCCTGATGACGCTGTCGTCGGTGCTGAGCACCGTCGCCGACGACGCGACAACCGGGGCACCCGCGTGACCAAGTCCCTCACCGCGGACGCGCACCCCACCGTCGTTGAGAAGTTGTCGCTGCTCGACCGCTTCCTGCCGGTATGGATCGGCATCGCGATGGTCGCCGGCCTGTTCCTCGGGCGACTCGTTCCAGGCCTGGACATGGCCTTGAATCACGTTCAGGTCGACGGTATTTCGTTGCCTATCGCGCTCGGCTTGCTGATCATGATGTATCCGGTGCTGGCGAAGGTTCGCTACGACCGGCTCGACACCGTCACCGGCGACCGCAAGTTGCTCATCAGCTCGTTGGTACTCAACTGGGTGCTGGGCCCAGCTTTGATGTTCGCGCTGGCTTGGCTGCTGCTGCCCGACCTACCCGAATACCGCACCGGCCTCATCATCGTGGGCCTCGCGAGATGCATTGCCATGGTGATCATTTGGAATGACCTCGCCTGTGGCGATCGCGAAGCCGCCGCCGTCCTGGTCGCACTCAACTCGATCTTCCAGGTCATCATGTTCGCCGTCCTCGGCTGGTTCTACCTGTCCGTGCTGCCCGGCTGGCTCGGTCTGGAACAGACGACCATTAGCACCTCGCCCTCGGAGATCGCCAAGTCCGTGCTGATCTTCCTCGGCATTCCACTACTCGCGGGATACCTGTCTCGGCGGCTCGGAGAGCGGGCCAAGGGCCGCGCCTGGTACGAATCCACGTTCCTGCCTAAGGTCGGCCCTTGCGCGCTGTACGGCCTGTTGTTCACGATCGTGATTCTCTTTGCGTTGCAAGGCGAACAAATCGCGAACCGACCCGTGGACGTCGTCCGCATCGCCTTGCCACTGCTCGTCTACTTCGCCGTGATGTGGGGCGGCGGTTACCTCCTCGGAGCCCTGCTCGGGCTGGGCTACCAGCGCACCACCACGCTTGCATTCACCGCTGCGGGCAATAACTTCGAACTTGCCATCGCCGTCGCCATCGCCACCTACGGCGCAACCTCGGGCCAGGCACTCGCCGGAGTCGTCGGCCCGCTCATCGAAGTACCCGTGCTCGTCGCCCTCGTCTACGTCTCACTCGCCCTTCGTCGCCGCTTCACCGACGACTTGACCCCGATACCCATCACGTCCGACCGGAGCGCGCGATGACGGGAAAGGGGGCCGACGGCAAGCCGTCCGTGTTGTTCCTGTGCACCCACAACGCAGGACGGTCCCAGATGGCGCTGGGTTACTTCGTCCACATGGCCGGCGACGACGCCGTTGGCTCGTCCGGCGGCTCCGAACCAGCCGATGAGATCAACCCCTCCGCAATCGAGGCCATGGCAGAAGTCGGCATCGACATCACCAACGAGTTCCCCAAGCCCTGGACCGACGAGATCGTCCAAACCGCCGATGTCGTCGTCACCATGGGCTGCGGCGACACCTGTCCGGTTCTTCCCGGAAAGCGTTACGAGAATTGGGAGTTGCCCGATCCGGCGGGCCAGTCGGTCGACACCGTTCGACCGATCCGTGACGACATCGAGCAGCGCGTCCGCCGCCTGCTCACTGATCTCGGCGTCGCCGTTCGACGCGTACCCGGTGCGTAGCGGCAGTGTTGCAAAGTCCCAGAGGAGACAAGCACGATGGCAAACCGCTGGTGTGGAGTGACGATCGATTGCGCCGATCCCATTCGGATGTCGGCTTTCTGGGGCGCACTGCTGGGCATTCCTGCTTCAAGCGAGCATGGGGATGATCCGGACTGGGCAACGGTGGGCTCGCGCTCGGGACGGATTCCCCGACTGACCTTTCAGCGCGTACCCGAACCGAAGGTCACCGAGGTCCGCATTCATCTGGACGTGCAGGTAGACGACATCGACGCGGGCGGCGACCAGGTCGAATTTCTTGGCGGACGGTGGACGGGCATTCGCAACGATTACGACGAGGGCGCGGTCCTTGTGATGCTCGATCCCGAAGGACACGAATTCTGCTTGGTTCAGTACTTCGAGAACCAACCACCAGAAGGTGAACCGGATTCGGTCAAACGTTGAAGCGGAACTCGACGACGTCTCCGTCAGCCATGACGTAGTCCTTGCCTTCCATCCGCACCTTGCCCGCGGCCTTCGCGGCGGCCATCGACCCGGCCTCGATCAGGTCGTCGTAAGAGACGATCTCGGCCTTGATGAAGCCCTTCTCGAAGTCGGTGTGGATCACACCTGCCGCCTTCGGCGCGGTATCGCCCTGGTGAATCGTCCACGCGCGGGCCTCTTTCGGGCCCGCGGTCAAAAACGTCTGCAACTTCAGCGTGTGAAAACCGGCACGCGCCAACGCATCCAGCCCACGTTCGGTCTGGCCGATGGACTCCAGCAGCTCGGCGGCCGATTCGTCGTCGAGCTCCTGCAGCTCGGCCTCGATCTTCGCGTCCAGGAAAACCGCGTCGGCGGGTGCGACCAGTTCACGTAGCTCCGCCTTGCGCGCCTCGTCGGTCAGCACCGCCTCATCGGCGTTGAACACGTACAGGAACGGTTTGGTGGTCAGCAGATTCAGCTCCCGCAGCGGCGCGACGTCGGTCCCGGCGGCGAACAACGTGGTTCCTTCGTTGAGGACTTCCTGCGCAGCCACGGCGGCCTCATATGCCGGCCGGCGCTCCTTGTGCGTCCTGGCCTCCTTCTCCAGCCGCGGCAGCGCCTTCTCCAGCGTCTGCATATCGGCGAGGATCAGCTCGGTCTCGATCACCTCGATGTCGGACTTGGGATCGATGCGGCCGTCGACGTGCGCCACATCGTCGTCGCTGAACACGCGCACCACCTGGCAGATCGCGTCGCTCTCGCGGATGTTGGCGAGGAACTTGTTGCCCAGCCCGGCGCCTTCCGAGGCGCCCTTGACGATCCCGGCGATATCAACGAAGGTGACCGGCGCATGAACGATCTTTTCCGACCCGAACATCTTGGCGAGCTCGGCCAGTCGCGGATCGGGCAGCGGAACGACACCCTCGTTGGGTTCGATCGTGGCGAACGGGTAGTTGGCCGCGAGGACGTCGTTGCGCGTCAACGCGTTGAACAGCGTCGATTTCCCGACGTTCGGCAGGCCGACGATTCCCAGGTTCAAGCTCACAGGGTCCAGAGTCTAGGAGACCGTGACGGGCACGCCAGAACCGCGCTGACAGCCACACGGAGCCAGAGCCGGTACGGTCTACCTGTGTCTGCACAGCGCGCACGGTCGGCCGTCGGCGCCGACCACCGCTCCGCGCATCCCAACTTTCCCGGTGTGCCCGGGTGGGGCGGCGTGCTGATCGCAGTCACCCTGACGACGGTCGGGTTCGCGTTCGACGCCGGATCGGGCAGCCGAGAACTCAGCTCGGTGTTCGCGGCGTTCTACGTCCTCGGCTGCCTCGCGGCCGTACTGGCGGTCCGCCAGCAAGCCGTGTTCACCGCGGTCATCCAGCCGCCGCTGCTGTTGTTCGTCAGCGTGCCGGGCGCCTACTTCCTGTTCACCGGCGGCCAGTTCACCGGGGTGAAGGACCTGGCGATCAATTGCGGCTATCCACTGATCGAGCGCTTCCCGCTGATGTTCTTCACGTCGGCGGCCGTGCTGCTGATCGGTTTGTGCCGGTGGTACATCGGGATGTCGACACGCCGCACCTCCCCGGCCACCTTTGAGGACAGCGAGGCGAAAAAGCCCGCATTGGCCGCGGCCGTCGCGACCGCGGTCACGGCAGCGGCGGCCAAGATCTCGCCGCTGTTCGCCCGCACGCCACGTGACAAGGACGACGAGGTCGCCCCCCGGCCGCGCCGCAAGCGCCCCGACACTGCGAGCCGGAACGCCCGCGCGGACCGTACGTCGTCGCGAACCAGCAGGGCGGCCGCCGATCGCAGCGGTCGGCCGGCCCGGCGCAGTACGACGTCGCGGTCCCGCCATGTGCGGCCTCCTGCCACCGAGATCATCGAGCCGATCGCCGAACGTCCTCGGCGCGCTCGCTCCGGCAGGCACGCCGAGCCGCAAGGGGCCGAGCCTCGGCGCAGGCCGCGCACGTCGAACCCGCGTCAGCCGGGTCCTCCGCCGTCCGAACGCCGCGCCGGCTACGACCGCAGGAGTCAGGACCGGACAGCGGACCGGCCCGAGCGCCGCCGTCGCTTCGACGACTACCAGCCTCGCGAGCCGCACGGCCGAAACGGCAGCAACGGCAACGGGTCAGGCAACGGGACCCACCATCCGATCTCCCGGGTGCGCTACCGCGGCGAGGAAGCCGACGACCGCGCGGAGTACCGCACCCGCCGCCGCGCTCCCCGCGGCTGGGAGGCCGATTCCTGGGAGTACGACATCTGATATGTAGAGAAGTTTGTCAAGAGGGCAAGGTGAGGCGCCGCCGGGGAGCTACCCCGACGGCGCCTCTTTTGCT
>NZ_LQIR01000024.1:0-44677 GCF_001499925.1 Mycobacterium lehmannii | reverse complement strand
TCCGGCAGAAGCCCTCGACGAACTACTGTCGAACCCGTCCAAACCACCCGCTATTGCATCGATCGCTTGAAACCGCCGCGGATCATCGCACACAAGTTCAGTTTCGAGCTGAATCGCTCAGGCGACGCCCGATTGCCTGACTCCTACTCGGCTCGTCCCTCGCCTCGCTCGTCGTCAGGCGACGCTCGGCTCGTCCCTCGCCTCGCTCGTCGTCAGGCGACCTTGACGTCGACCTCGTGGATGCCCGCGCCGGAGGGCGCGACGACGGCGTCACCGTTGCCGACCTTCGACAGTGCGCGCAGCGTCCACGTGCCGGGCGCGGCGAAGAACCGGAAGTCACCGGTGGCCGACGCAACCACCTCGGCGGTGAACTCGTCAGAGCTGTCCAGCAGGCGCACGAACGCGCCGCCGACGGCCTGTCCGGACCCGTCAACGACGCGGCCGGTGATCACCGTCTCCTTCTCCAAGTCGACGCTGGCGGGCAACGTCAGGCCTTGTTTCGGGGCAGAGCACATATCAATTTCCCAACTCGATCGGGGCCCCCACCAGGGAGCCGTATTCGGTCCAACTGCCGTCGTAGTTCTTGACGTTCTTGTGTCCGAGCAGTTCCTGCAGCACGAACCAGGTGTGCGACGAGCGCTCACCGATTCGGCAGTAAGCGATGGTCTCCTTCTCACCGTCCAGCCCAGCCTCGGCGTACAGCTTCTCCAGCGCCTCATCGGATTTGAAGGTGCCGTCGTCATTGGCCGCCTTGCTCCACGGAACGTTGATGGCGCCGGGGATATGCCCGGGCCGCTGGCTCTGCTCCTGGGGCAGGTGCGCAGGAGCCAGGATCTTGCCGGAGAACTCGTCGGGGGAGCGCACGTCGACGAGGTTCTTGTTGTCGATCGCCGCGATCACCTCGTCGCGGAAGGCCCGGATGCTGTTGTCGGGCGCCTTGGCCGTATAGCTGGTCGCGGGTCGCTTGACCACCTCGGTGGACAGCGGACGTCCGTCGAGCTCCCACTTCTTGCGGCCGCCGTCGAGCAGCTTGACGTCCTGGTGCCCGTACAGCTTGAAGTACCAGTAGGCGTACGCGGCGAACCAATTGTTGTTGCCGCCGTACAGGACCACGGTGTCGTCGTTCGAGATGCCGCGCTCGCTCAGCAGCTTCGAAAACTGTTCCTGGTCAACGAAATCGCGGCGCACCGGGTCTTGGAGGTCGGTCTTCCAGTCGATCTTGACCGCGCCCTCGATGTGGCCGTCGTCGTAGGCGCTGGTGTCTTCGTCGACCTCGACGAACACGATGTTCGGTGCGTTGAGATTGCTCTCGGCCCAGTCAGCCGTGACCAGGACGTCGGAGCGTGCCATAGAGGAGATCCTTTCGGTTGCTTCAGGTTTGAAGTTCTATGCGGGTGACGGTGCGCTCGTGTTCCTTCGAACGCGCGCGACGAGCGGGTAGAGCTGGCAGCCCAGGCAGATGCCGAAGGCCGCATTGACGAACACCGCCACCAGCGCGAGGCCGATGGCGATCAGACCGAGCAGCCCGAAACCGGTCGCGAACCCGGCGACGCCGGCCACCGCGAAGACGAGCCCGACGAACTGCGCGAACTTCAGCGGCGCCACCGACTCCTTCTCGCTGACGGGCCCCAGCCGCGGGGCGATAAGCCGGGCGAAGATCAGGCCGTACGGATGTGAACGCGGCCCGCGCCATGCCCCGAGGGCGAACACGGCCGCTTGCAGGCCCAGCACGATTGCCGACGCCGCCGGGCTCACCGGCCACAGCAGCAGGGTTGCCACGAGCACGACGGTCGTGAGCCACGCGGCGAACCGCGGTCCGCGCACGTCCACCTGGTCAGGTGTCCGGCTTCGCGTTGTCGACATATCTGTCGTTGGCATTCGTGCGCTCCTGTTGCGGTCATGGGCTGGGCTGGGCTGGGAAGGACCACAGGGGTCGCTCCCGAGTGCGGCGCGAAGAAGGGCGCGGCTACTCAGCAGCTGCAACAACAACAGCAAGAACCCGCAACGCGGCACAGATCGACTGCGCGGCGCTTGGTGAGCATCGGCTCGAGGCGGGCGGACACGCCGGACAGCTTACCAATCGACACGGTGATCAAGCCAACAGCGGTTTCAGAGCCGAGCGCAGGTCAGCGGCCTTGGGGACACCATGAGTCCGATAACGGGGCCGACCGTCCCTGTCGAACAGGATGGTGGTGGGAAGCGAGAGCACCGAAAGACGCCGCGCCGCCTCCGGGTTGGCGTCGATGTCGATCTCGAGGTGGGCGACCGCGGGTAGCTCCGCACAGACCTCGTCGACCACCTTGCGCACCGCGGCGCACGGCCCGCACCACTCGGCGGAGAAGTGCACGACGGTCGGCCCGGTCGTCGACAGGCCGAGATCGCTGGTGTCGACGTTGGCCGCGGCCTCGCTCGCCGCGCGCAAGCCCGCTCGAAGCGTGAGCAGCCGCCCGATCACGAAGGCGACACCGAGCGCCGCGATGAGCACAGTGATCGCCAAGACCCAGGAAGAGCTCATGACAGATGGAACTCCGTGAGCGCGACGGATACTCCCTCGGCGATGCCCTCGATGATGATGTCGGAGCCTCGGGCACCCTGCGCGGTCGGCGCCAGCCCGAACGGCAGCTTCTGTCCGGGCAGGCTCGCGGTGAACGCGGCCAGCACGGCGTCCTCCTTGTCGTCGGGCACCTCCTGATCGGCCGTGCCGGGACCGGTCAGCACGCCGGTGGCCGTCATCACCAACGTCGTCTGGTCCGGTCCGGCGACCTCGAGGTCCACTGCGATGCTCACCCTCTCGTGGAAGTCGGCTTTCGTCGGCGTTCCCGTGAACACCACGCCCTTGTTACTGGAGATACCCGATTCGGTGGTGCCGCCCGTGGCGTCGTTGCTCTCTCCCGTCGGCGCCTCGACCAGCAGATCCGGGATGTCCATGAACCGGCCCAGATGCGTCGAGTCGATGATGATGCGGCTCTCGGCCTTGCCGACCCGCAGCGTGGCGTCGGGTTCGACGAGCCACGAATCGCCGGGCAGATCGATGTCGTGCAGCGTCGCCTCCAACGACGCCTTGCCGACCACCCGGTTGCCGACGCCGTTCGCCCTGATCTCGACCTCGTCGTAGTGACGGTCGGCCGCCTGGGTGGTGAACGGGAACCCGAGGATCGCCACCGACGGGTCGTGTTGCAGGTCAGCGGCGGTGCGCACGCTTCTGGCCAGCCGATATTCGGCGTAGATCGCCGCGCCGAAATCGGCTCCGACGGCGCACAGGGCGACCGCCAGCACCGTCGCCAACACCCCGAGCAGCAGCTTGCGCACCCGCACATTCTGGCTCACGGCGGGCTCAACGCTCCGTTCGACGCAGCTGATAAGCGGGTTGCACGCTATCGTTAGAAAACCATCGCCCCGGTAACGGGCGCATGTCGAGCATGAATCTGGGAAGTCACCGACCGACAAAGATGTCCAGGCGAGGTCCCTATGGCTGTTGGAGGGCCAGTTGGATCTACTGCTACTGACAGTTGACCCACACCCTGAGTCTGTGCTGCCGTCGCTGTCGCTTCTCGCTCACACGGTGCGGACCGCGCCGACCGAGGTGTCGTCGCTTCTGGAGGCCGGCAGCGCCGACGTCGCGATCGTCGACGCACGCACCGACCTCGCCGCGGCTCGCGGCTTGTGCAGGCTGCTGGGCACGACCGGCACCTCGGTGCCCGTGGTGGCCGTCGTCAACGAAGGCGGTCTGGTGGCCGTCAACGTCGAATGGGGTCTTGACGAGATCCTGCTGCCCAGCACCGGGCCCGCCGAAATCGACGCGCGGCTGCGGCTGCTCGTCGGACGCCGCGGCGGAGTGGCCAACCAGGAGAACGTCGGCAAGATCAGCCTTGGCGAACTGGTGATCGATGAGGGCACCTACACCGCCCGCCTTCGCGGTCGCCCCCTCGACCTGACCTACAAGGAATTCGAGTTGCTCAAGTACCTGGCCCAGCACGCCGGCCGGGTCTTCACCCGCGCGCAGCTGTTGCAGGAGGTCTGGGGTTACGACTTCTTCGGCGGCACCCGGACGGTGGATGTGCACGTGCGACGGTTGCGCGCCAAGCTCGGCCCCGAATACGAATCGCTGATCGGCACCGTGCGCAACGTCGGCTACAAGGCGGTCCGACCCGCGCGCGGGCGCGCGTCCGCCCCCGAAGCCGCGATCCCCGACGACATCGACGGAGTGGACCTCGAGACGCCGGACGGTATCGCCGAAGCGTTGGCCGACCCGCTGCGAAGCCCGTGACGGAACTTATCTGGCGCACCGAACTCTCCGGCGACGAGCAGCGTCGCATTCATGAACTGATCGAGGCCGCCACCTCAGCGGACGGTGTCGCCCCGGTCGGCGAGCAGGTGCTGCGGGAGCTGCCGCACGATCGGACCCGCCACCTGGTGGCCCGCGACGACGAGGACATCGTCGGCTATCTGAACCTTGCCGCGGACGACGACTCCGCGATGGCAGAGGCGGTCGTGCACCCGCGCTCCCGGCGTCGCGGAATCGGCGCGGCGCTGGTGGGGGCGGGCCTGACCGAGGGCGGACACGACGCCCGCGTGTGGGCGCACGGCAACCTGGAGGCGGCACGCGCGACGGCCGCCTCGCTCGGACTGACCGTGGTCCGCGAACTCCTGCAGATGCGGCGTCCGCTGACCGACCTGCCGCTGACACCGACACCCGGCGGTGTCCGCATCACCACCTACTCGGGCCCGGCAGACGATGCCGCGCTGCTGCGCGTCAACAATGCCGCTTTCGTATGGCATCCCGAGCAGGGTGGATGGACCGAGGCCGACATCGACGAGCGCCGCGGCGAACCGTGGTTCGACCCCGAGGGTTTGTTCCTGGCCGTCGATGAGGACACCGATGAGTTGCTCGGATTTCACTGGACGAAAATCCACGGCGCCGACCTCGGCGAGGTCTATGTCGTCGGCGTCGATCCAGCGGCCCAGGGTCGCGGCCTCGGCGCAGTGCTGACCTTGACCGGTCTCCATCACCTCGCCGAGCGACTGTCGGGGAGTGCGGATTCCGCCGTGATGCTCTACGTGGAAGCAGATAACTCCGCGGCGGTGAACACCTACCGAAAGCTCGGCTTCACGGTGTTCTCCGTCGATGCCGCTTATGCGCAGCGTTCCGACCGCTAGCTGGGAAACCACGGCCAACTAACTGAACGTGTTCACCGCCCGTTCACTTCTCATCCGCGATCCGTCCACCGGCGCCGCATACGTTGCCAGGGAGTTCAAGCCGTCCAATTCGAAAGTGGGATTCGTGAAGCTCAACCTTGGCAAGACCACCTGCAGCCCGCTGCTGACCACCTTCTCGGTGGCCGCGATCGCGGCGTTGACCCTGTCCGCGTGTGGCAGCGACAACAACGCCGGCACCACCGCGACCACAGGCGGTGACGGGGCGGCGTCGTCGGCCGAGTGTGGCGGCAAGAACTCCGTCACGGCCGAGG
The DNA here is from genome assembly GCF_001499925.1 of Mycobacterium lehmannii. Taxonomy (NCBI): domain Bacteria; kingdom Bacillati; phylum Actinomycetota; class Actinomycetes; order Mycobacteriales; family Mycobacteriaceae; genus Mycobacterium; species Mycobacterium lehmannii. The sequence continues at coordinate 39,209 of NZ_LQIR01000024.1, read as the reverse complement.
GTTCGACGGCTCAACAGAACGCGATCGCCGAGTTCAACAAGGTCTGGGGTCAGCACTGCGCGGGTAAGAACCTGTCGTACAACCCCACCGGATCTGGCGCGGGACGCGAGCAGTTCATCGCCGGTCAGGTCGATTTCGCCGGATCGGATTCGGCTCTGTCGGGTCCTCAGGTCCAGCAGGCCGCGCAGCGCTGCGACGGCAACCCGGCATGGAACCTTCCGCTGGTCTTCGGCCCAGTCGCGTTGGCCTACAACATCGAAGGTGTCGACAAGCTGGTTCTCAACGCCGACCTGCTCGCGAAGATCTTCCAGGGACAGATCACCAAGTGGAACGATCCCGCGATCGCTGCGCTCAACGGCGGATCAAACTTGCCGGACACCGACATCACGCCGATCTACCGGTCGGACTCCTCCGGTACCACCGACAACTTCCAGAAGTACCTCGCCGCCGCCGCTCCCCAGAGTTGGACCAGGGGCGAGGGCAGCGAGTTCCAGGGCGGTGCCGGCGAAGGCGCCCAGAAGTCGGCAGGCGTCGTGCAGGCCGTGCAGGCGACCGGCGGATCGATCGGCTACGTGGAGAAGGGCTTCGCCGAACAGGGTGGTGTGCCGTTCGCCCAAATCGACAGTGGCGCAGGCGCAGTCGAGCTGACCGACGAGTCCGCGAGGAAGGCGATCGACGTTGCGACGTTCGCCGCGGAAGGCAACGACCTGACGCTCGACTTGAACTCGTTGTACGGGACGAAGGAGCCCGGCGCCTACCCGTTGGTGCTCGCCACGTACGAGATCGTCTGCTCGAAGGGCTACGACCCCGAAACCGCCGCGGCGGTCAAGTCGTTCCTCACGATCTCCGCCAACGACGGCCAGCAGAACCTCTCGCCCGCGGGCTATGTGCCGCTGCCGGACCGCTTCAAGGAACGACTCCTGACATCCATCGAAGCGATTGCCTAGTTTCGTGGCGCGCTGCCGAGGATACGGTGAGGATGGGTCCTGGGACCGATGACCGATAGGCTCGAGGTGACAATCCCTAATCCGTCCGACGCGGGATCGGGTGAAGCGCTCGCTTCACCCTTTCCCGAGCCGACCCCGATAAGCAGCAACCCGTCGAGGAACGCCAAAGAGCGTGTCGGCGACCGGATCTTCCGCGGGCTGGCGGAGGGCTCGGGCGCCTTCATCGTCGCACTGATCGCGGCCATCGGGGCGTTCCTGCTGTGGCGGGCGATCCCGGCGTTGGCGCGCAACGAGGAGAACTTCTTCCTCTACGGCGGCACCTGGAAGACCACCGACACGTCGGCGATGCATTTCGGCATCCTCGATCTGCTGCAGGTGACGGTATTCGTGTCGGTGTTCGCGCTCGTTCTGGCGATGCCTGTGGCCCTTGGCATCGCGATCTTTCTGACCCAGTACGCGCCGCGTCGGGTCGCGGGTCCGCTGGCGTACATGGTCGACCTGTTGGCCGCGGTGCCGTCGATCATCTACGGCGTGTGGGGGCTTTACGTCTTGGCCCCGGTGCTGAAACCGGTTGCGTTGTGGCTGAACGAGAACCTCGGCTGGCTGTTCCTCTTCAAGACCGGGACGGCGTCGGTGGCAGGCGGCGGGACGATCTTCACGGCGGGAATCGTGCTGGCGGTGATGATCCTTCCGATCATTACCGCGGTCACGCGCGAGGTGTTCATTCAGACGCCGCGGGGTCAGATCGAGGCCGCACTGGCGCTCGGTGCCACCCGCTGGGAAGTGGTGCGCACGACCGTACTGCCGTTCGGCATGTCCGGTTACATCAGCGGTGCCATGCTCGGCCTTGGTCGGGCGCTGGGCGAGACCATCGCGCTGTTGATCATTCTGCGCGGGACGCAGCAGGCGTTCGGGTGGTCGCTGTTCGACGGTGGCTACACCTTTGCGAGCCTGATCGCGGCCACCGCAAGCGAATTCAACGACCAGTACAAGGCGGGCGCCTACATCGCTGCCGGCCTGGTGCTGTTCGTGCTGACGTTCGTGGTGAACTCACTGGCACGTGCGGCGGTCAGCGGGAAGGGTGAAAAGTGACGTCGACGCTGGACCGGCCGGTCAAGGCGACCACCTTCCAAGGGGTCAGCCTTCGCCGCAAGATGACCAACAACGTCGCGACGATTCTGGTCACACTGAGCGTTCTGATCGCCCTGGTTCCCCTGCTGTGGGTGCTGTACTCGGTGGTCGTCAAGGGTTTCAACTCACTGACCTCGCCGCAGTGGTTCTGGCACTCACAAGCGGGTATGACGGCGTTCCAGGCGGGCGGAGGGGCGTACCACGCCATCGTGGGCACGCTGCTGCAGGGTTTGGTGTGTGCAGCCATCTCTATTCCGATCGGTGTGTTTGTCGGGATTTATCTCGTCGAGTACGGCGGCGGAACACGATTCGGCAAAGTGACCACGTTTATGGTCGACATCCTCACCGGCGTACCGTCGATCGTCGCAGCGCTGTTCATCTACGCGCTGTGGGTGGCGACGTTCGGCTTCCCGCGGTCCGGCTTCGCGGTGTCGCTGTCCCTGGTGCTGCTGATGATTCCGGTCATCGTGCGCGCGACCGAGGAGATGCTGCGCATCGTGCCGATGGACCTGCGTGAGGCTAGCTATGCCCTCGGCGTGCCGAAGTGGAAAACCATTGTCCGCATTGTGATTCCAACCGCACTATCGGGAATCGTCACGGGAGTCATGTTGGCGCTGGCGCGTGTCATGGGTGAGACCGCACCGCTGCTGGTTCTCGTCGGCTACTCGCAGGCGATGAACTTCGACATGTTCGACGGCTTCATGGGCTCGCTGCCCGGCATGATGTACGACCAGACCTCGGCGGGTGCGGGCGCGAATCCCGTTCCCACGGATCGGTTGTGGGGCGCCGCCCTGACTTTGATCCTGCTGATCGCCTTACTCAACGTCGGGGCGCGATTCCTCGCGAAGGTCTTCGCCCCCAAAAAGGTTTAGGAGATTTCGATGGCCAAGCGCTTAGATCTCAAGGACGTCAACATCTTCTACGGTGCGTTTCACGCGGTGGCCGATGTCTCGCTGGCGGTCCCGCCCCGCAACGTGACCGCCTTCATCGGCCCGTCGGGCTGCGGTAAATCCACTGTGCTGCGAACACTGAATCGCATGCACGAGGTCATCCCGGGCGCGCGCGTCGAGGGCTCGGTGTTGCTCGACGGTGAGAACATCTACGGCGCGGGAGTCGACCCGGTCGGTGTGCGCAAGACCATCGGCATGGTGTTCCAGCGACCAAACCCCTTCCCCACCATGTCGATTCGCGACAACGTGGTCGCCGGACTCAAGCTTCAAGGGGTGCGCAACAAGAAGACACTGGACGAGGTGGCCGAGCGGTCGCTGCGCGGCGCCAACCTGTGGAACGAGGTCAAGGACCGGTTGGACAAGCCCGGCGGCGGACTGTCCGGTGGGCAGCAGCAGCGGCTGTGTATCGCTCGCGCGATCGCCGTTGAGCCTGATGTGCTGCTGATGGACGAGCCGTGCTCGGCGCTCGACCCGATCTCGACGCTGGCGATCGAGGATCTGATCTCCAACCTCAAACAGGAGTTCACGATCGTCATCGTCACGCACAACATGCAACAGGCGGCACGGGTGAGCGATCAGACCGCGTTCTTCAACCTCGAGGCCACAGGTAAACCCGGCCGGCTCATCGAGATCGACGACACCGAGAAGATCTTCTCGAACCCGTCCCAGAAGGCGACCGAGGACTACATCTCGGGGCGCTTCGGCTGAGCCGCCCGAACGCCCGCTTCACCGCGACGCGGGCATATCCACCTCGGTGGGGTGCTTACCGGTGACCTGGAAGATCACCCGGCGAGCGACCTCGACGGCGTGGTCGGCGAACCGCTCATAGAAGCGGCCGAGCAGGGTCACGTCCACCGCGGCGGCAACACCGTGCTTCCATTCCTTGTCCATCAGCACGGTGAACAAATGCCGATGGAGATCGTCCATCGCGTCGTCGTCTTCGCTGATCCGGGCCGCTTTCTCCGGATCGCGGGTCACTAGCACCTCCTGGGCGCTGTTGCCCAATTCCACAGCGAGACGGCCCATTTCGGCGAAGTATCCGTTCACCTCTTCGGGCAGCGCATGCTGGGGGTGACGGCGACGGGCGATCTTGGCGACGTGCAGCGCGAGCGCACCCATACGGTCCACGTCGGCGACGATCTGGATCGAGCCGACGATGGCCCGAAGGTCGCCCGCCACCGGCGCCTGCAGCGCGAGCAGTACGAACGCCGACTCCTCGGCCCGTGCGCTCATCGCGGCGATCTGTTCGTGGTCGGTGATGACCTGTTCGGCCAGCACGAGATCGGCTTGCAGCAGGGCCTGGGTGGCGCGCTCCATCGCCGCGCCCGCCAGCCCGCACATCTCTCCGAGCTGGGTGGTCAGAGCCTCCAACTGCTCGTGATACGCAGTACGCATGTCTCCACCCTACGGGCATCGCCACCGAAACGGCATGAAGCGAGCGGTGAACGAAAGGTGAACCCCACCTGCTGAAACGCTGTGACCGGCGCGATTACTCGCAGCTGGTGTCGGCTGCGTTCGTGACTGCGAGATCCTCCGGGAGCTGGGTCGGGGTGCTCCTGGATCCGCGCACTACGTGCACCTGGACCGGGGAGCCGCTCGGTGACGGCGGGGTCACGGTGTGGAAGTCGCTGCCCAACACCACACGCACGGTGTCGCCCATCCCCGTCGTTCGCTCCACCTTGGCGTTGGCGAACGAGGACGCCACCGTCGCCGCCGCCTCTTCGTTGCCCGGTGAGAAGAACACCGTCGTCGAATCCAGCGGACCCGGGTAGTCGTCGGGGGAGGTGACGTTGAAACCGTGGGTCTGCAGTTCGCTGGCCGCGGTCGCGGCGAGACCGTTCTCCCCGGTGGAGTTCGATACCTGGACCGTGATGTCGGCCGGATCGGTGGTGATCGCGTCCACGAGCTCACCCGACGGCGCGGCGTCATGGGTCGGCGCGGCCGACTCGGGCTGGGCGATGGTCGACGACTCGGGCGTCTCGGGCACCGGGGTGTTGTCGGCGTTCTTCTCCTCAGGCAGCGGATCGTCGTTGATGATCGCGTCGAAGATCGCCCGGGTGTCTTCCTCGCGCAGGTGCTCGTTGCCGTACTCGTCCATGTAGCCCGTCGTCGGGACGGTCAGGAACGTGATCCGGCCCGCGGCGATGCCCTGGATCGATTGGCCGAGCGTGACGAGATCCTTGGTGTCCATGTTGTCGACATAGCTGTCGTTGATGAACATGTTGACCACGTTGTTGAGCTTGGACAGCGAGAAGAACACCTCTTTGGAGATCATCGAGCGCATCAGCGACGACAAGAACAGCTGCTGGCGTTTGATGCGCCCGTAGTCGCCGTTGGTCTCGGTGGTCACCTGGCGGGCGCGCACGTATTGAAGAGCCGTGTGTCCGTCGACGATCTGCCGGCCGGCGTGGGGGAGCACCGTTCCGAGTTCGTAGTCCTCGAGTGGCGTTGTGCTACACACCTCGACTCCGCCGAGGGCGTCCACCATTTTGGAGAAGCCCGCGAAATCCACTGCCATGAAACGGTTTATCGAGAGGCCGGACATCTTCTGGATGACCTTGACCAGACACTTGGGCCCGCCGACGGCGTACGCCGAGTTCAGCTTGTACTCGGTGTAAACCTCCTCGGCGCCATACATCGGCGAGTCGGGGTCGGTGATCGGACCGTAGTTGCCGGTCTTGGGATCCCACGGCTCGCACTTCATCGGCTCGATCGCGAGGTCCCGCGGAAACGACACCGCCACAACACGTTCCCGGTTCGCCGGAATGTTCACCAGCATGACGGTGTCCGAGCGCGCGCCCGCGGCGTCCTCGGTGGTGCCCGCGCCCATGCCGCTGTTCTCGCCGAGCCGGCTGTCGACGCCGACGATCAGGAAGTTCTCGTCACCGAATTGCGCGTTGGGGTCCAGGATGTCGCGGGAGTCGGGGTCCAGCGCGGAGATCCGGTTCATCATGTTGTTCTTCGCCGACTGCCACTGCCACGCCCCGCCGGTCATCGCGAGTGCGAGCACGGCGATGAGCGCGGCGATCGCGCGTCCGGCGATGAGTGTGCGGCGCCGACGCTTGCGGGGCTTCGCCGGCCTGCTCGCGGTGGCCGCATGCGCCGCGGGCACCCGGCTGGGCCTGCGAATGAGCGCCAGATCGGGCAGCTCGGCATCGGCGCGGATGACCGGCAGGATTTCGGTGTCGCAGTCGTTGTCCTCGCTGGAAGCGGGCGGCTCCGGTTCGTACGGTCCGGCTGGTTCGTCGAGGTCAGCCGGTGAGTCCTGCCCCGCCGGTGCGTCGGGCACCGCCGCGATGATCTCGGTGGGCGGTGCCGGCGGGTCGGGAGGTTCGGGTGCGCGGCGGCGCCGACGCCGCAGTTCGGGGGGCACCGCGCCGTCACCGGACAACTTGGCGATGAGGTCGGCGACGGTCACGCCGTCGGTGTGGTTACCCGTGGACTCGGGTTCGGCGGCTTCGGCCTCCGACGGCTCCTGCCTGCGAGGGAGGTCCGCACGCTCCCAGGGCGCGGCGCCCGGTGCGGGCCGTTGGCTGCGGGTCAGCCACCGGTTGTCCCCGTCGGTGGGGTCGGGAGGGCCAGGAGTGGCGTTATCGCCGTCACTCATGTCCTACCGGCCTCCGACTCTCGACATGTGCAGCTCAGGGGCGAACACGGCACCGCGCGCCATTGCAACGACACCTGGGTGACTCCGCGACGGGAGCGCATTACGAACGAGACTCATATCGTACTGAGACATCCTGAGAGATGTGATGTCAGAGTCGTCTCAGGACGGAGACGACTGGGAGACGGCTACCCACCGGAGTGCATGACCTCGGCACCGGCGGGCACCGTGCAGTCGTCGGGATCGGCCAGCCAGCCCTCGGGCAGTGCCACCGAGGCAGCAGACCCCTGGCGGCCGCGTGGACCGGTCGCGGCGTCGGGGAAGGGCACGTCGGCATCGAGCCTGCTGAGCAGTTCCTCGAGCTCGGAAAGGGATTTGACCAGCGCCAACGCCCGTCGCAGGTCGGCGCCGGCGGGAAAACCGTGCAAATACCAGGCGACATGCTTGCGGATGTCGCGCATGCCCTTGTCCTCACCGAAATGGGCTGCCAACAGTTCGCCGTGACGCACGATGATCGACGCCACCTCGCCGAGCGTGGGCGGTGCGGGCGCGGGACGCCCCGTGAACGCGGCCGACAGTTCGGCGAACAACCAGGGTCTGCCCAGACAGCCGCGACCGATCACCAAACCGTCGCATCCGGTGGCCGTCATCATCGCCAACGCGTCGGAGGCTTCGAAGATGTCCCCGTTGCCCAGCACGGGTACGCCCGTGACGTGCGCTTTGAGCGCCGCGATCTGGTCCCAGTCCGCCTTGCCGGAATAACGCTGAGCCGCGGTCCGCGCGTGCAGAGCCACCGCTGCGGCGCCCTCCTCGGCGGCGATCCTGCCTGCGTCCAGATGGGTGCGGTGCCCGTCGTCGATCCCGATGCGGAACTTCACCGTCACGGGGATCTCGGTGCCCTCGGTCGCGCGGACCGCCGCGGCGACGATCTGCCCGAACAGCCTGCGCTTGTACGGCAGGGCAGCACCCCCGCCGCGCCGGGTGACCTTGGGGACCGGGCAGCCGAAGTTCATGTCGATGTGGTCGGCCAGACCTTCGTCGACGATCATCTTCGCCGCGGCGTAGGTGTTCTGAGGGTCGACCGAGTACAGCTGCAGCGAACGCGGGGTCTCGTCGGGCGCAAACGTCACCATGTGCATGGTCCCGGGATGCCGCTCGACCAGAGCTCGCGCGGTGACCATCTCACACACGTACAAGCCGCTGACCGTGCCCGCTTTGGCCAGCTCGAGTTCGCGGCACAGGGTTCGGAACGCAACGTTGGTCACACCGGCCATCGGCGCCAGTACGACGGGGCTGCGGAGTCGAATCGGGCCGATCAGCAGTTCGCGCTCGTCGGCCAGGACCGTCATGAGGGCGAGGAGGCCAGAACCTTCTTCGCGGAGAGCTTCTCGGCCTTGCGCGCCTCGCGCTCGAGGCGACGCTGCTTGGATTCCTCGAACTTCTGCGAGGCCTCCTCCAGCTCCTCGACGAGCACACCGAGGTCGTCGCGCATGCGCGCGGCCTCACCGGTGAAGTCTTCGCGTTCGAAGATCCGCCACTTCTTGAGCACCGGCATCACCACATCGTCGAGGTGGATACGCGGATCGTAGACACCGCCGACGGCGATGATGACGGCCTTGCGGCGGAACTCGGGAACCGTGTAACCGGGCATCTTGAAGTTGCGCAGCACGCGGTGCAGACAGTGCATCGCCTGGTCGGGCGCGATGTCGAAGCCGGCTTCGCTGACGTCCCGGTAGAAGATCATGTGCAGGTTCTCATCGGCCGACACCCGAGCCAGCAGCTGGTCGGCGACGGTCTCGTTGCACGCCTTGCCGGTGTTGCGGTGCGAGACGCGGGTCGCCAGCTCCTGGAAGGTCACGTAGATGACCGAGTCGAAGAGGCTCTCCGCGAAGAGGTCGCCCTGCTGGTTCTGGCCGGGGGAGAAGCCGCGGGTGACCTGCTCGACGCGCAGCTGTTCCAGCTGCACGGGGTCGACCGAACGGGTGACGACGAGGTAGTCGCGCAGCGCGATGCCGTGCCGGTTCTCCTCGGCGGTCCACCGGTTGACCCACTGGCCCCATGCGCCGTCCATGCCCATGTTCATCGCGATCTCGCGGTGATACGACGGCAGGTTGTCCTCGGTCAGCAGGTTCTGGATCATCGCCACCTGGGCGACTTCCGACAGTTGCGACTGCTCGGGATCCCAATCCTGGCCGCCCAGTGCGTAGTAGTTCTTGCCATCCGACCACGGGATGTAGTCGTGCGGATTCCAGTCCTTGCGCATCGACAAGTGCCGGTTGAGGTACTTCTCGACGACAGGTTCGAGCTCATGCAGCAGATGTAGGTCAGTCAAATTCTCGTGCATTGATCCTTGCTCCTTCTCGCGTGCGAGAGCCCCACCCATTAAATATCTGTACCCGTTGGTTGCACTCAATATATCTGTGTCCCCCGGTGACATCAAGTTCCTGGCAACAGTGTCACAACCGCCTCTCCAGACCCATCCGTCGATGTAGTATCCCCGTCGGGCAAACACTTACGCCCTGAATGCGGCATCACAGGAGACTCGGAGGGCGGGCGTTGCTCAAGTTGCGGCATCTGTGGACAGGCGCGGCCATCGCCGCGGTAGCGGCGGGTACCGCGCTCGTCGGAGCGGGCCAGGCCCACGCGGTTCCCGACGTCGTCGACCGGCCATATAAAGACGCCAAGAAGATCATCCAGCAGTACGGCGGCAACGCCGTGGTCGCGACGCGGGTGGGGAGCAGCGCCGACGAAGGCAACTGCCTGGTGACGAACGCGTGGGATGCCGCTGTCCGCCGCCCGAACTCGCGGGGGCGCCCGGTCTCCAACAGCGATGTCATGGTGGCCCTGAACTGCAATGCCGCGGTCGCCGCGCCCGGCGCGCCGGGCAACTCCGCCATGAGCCCCGTCGGCCGCGACGCCAAGGCCGAGCAGCAACGTCAGCAGGCGAAAGCCGCGCGCGAGGCGGCGAGGCTGGAAGAGCAGGAACTGGCCGCTCCCGTCACGCCGGACAACTGAGTTCTCACCCGTCTGACCTCCACAACCGGCGCTTCGCTCCGGTGGCGGTGTATACCGAACCGCAATAGACTGCCACCAGCGTTTACACGGCGGTCATCGCCCGGACACGGAGGTTGGGGCACGTGAAGAAGATCCTCTCCATCGGCTTCATGTCGGCGATGAGCGTTGCGGCGTCGGCTGTCGTTTTGGGCTCGGGCACCGCCTCGGCCGCTCCCAGCGTCGTGGGCATGAAGTACTCCGACGCTCAGCAACAGATCGAGAACGCCGGCGGGACGGCAGTGGTCGCCTCCCGGGTCGGCGACAAGCTCGACCTCGGCGATTGCATCGTCACCAACATCTGGGACTCGTCGTTCCTGCGGATCAGCCAGGCCGACTCGAACGAGATGTCTGTCGCGTTGAACTGCGCCGGCGAATACGCGACTGCCACCAATCCCGGTGCCTCCGTTGCTAATCCGCTCGGACGCGCGGCCAAGTCCAAGGCCGAGCAGGAAGCTGCCAAGCAGGAACTGAGCGAACTGGAAGCGCCCGTCACGCCTGACGAGTAACGCGGGCTTCACAAAGCTCAACTGTTTTCACCCGCCGTCAACCTCGACGCATCGCGACGTTCACACCGCCCCGTGAGGGTGGCGTGGAATCCACGCCCCGGGGTGGACGGCACCCGTCAGCGCCGCTCCGGAGCACACTCACGGAGGCGAGCAGACGATGCGAATGCGAATGTTGGGGATCAGCGCGGTCGGTGCGGCGGTGTCGGCGATGGCGCTGTTCGGCACGGCGACGGCGGCAGCCGCCCCGGACGTCGTGGGCCAGACCTACTCCGACGCGGTTTCGGCGATCGAGGAGGAGGGCGGCACGGCGGTGGTCGCCGCCCGCGTGGGGGACAAACTCGATCAAGGCGAGTGCATCGTCACCAACGCCTGGGACGCGTCGTTTCTTCGCATCGACGCCTCGGGCAGCCAGGTTCACCTCGCGCTGAACTGCGCGGGTGGTTATGCGACGGCGACGAATCCCGGCGCGTCGGTTGCCAATCCGCTCGGTCGGGAGGCCAAGTCCAAGGCCGAAGAGGAAGCCGCCAACGAGGAGCAGGAAGAGCTGGAAGCGCCAGTCACCCCCGACGAGTAGGCCGGTCTAGTAGCTCGACACCCGGCCGAGCAGCATCTCGACGCAGTAGTCGATGAAGTGCTCTCGCGTGGCGGCCAGCCTGCCGTTGAGGTAGGCGGTGAACAGCGCGGTCAGGGCCCCGATCAGCCCGGTGGCGGTCATCGCCGCCCGTTCGGGATCGGTGATGCGGGTGAGTTTGCGCTGCAGCAGCTCGATGAAGCTGGGCATCCACTCGGCGCCCGACCGCGTCAGCACCGGTTCGCTTGCCGGCGCGAGCAGCAGCACCCGGCCCCGGGTCGGGTCGTCGACCATCAAGGCGACGAACCGCTCGACGGCGTCGCGCGGGGTTTCGGCCGAGGTCAATGTGGACATGGCCTTTGCGCAGACGTCGTCGTACACGGCGCGGACGAATTCGTCGCGGTCGGTGAAACTTTCGTAGAAGTAGCGCTCGGTCAACCCGGCCGCGCGGCATACGGCGCGGACGGTGAGGGACGGGCCCTCGGCGGCACCGAGAAGCTCCACTCCCGCGGCGATGAGTTCGTCGCGGCGAAGCACCTGACGGTCCTGCAAGGGCACGCCCGACCATCGGCCCCGTCTTTGACCCGAAGGCACATCCCTCCTAAGCTCGGTATGACAACGCCCGTAGTCAGAAATCCTGCTACCTCCGGACGGAAGTACACCAGTGACTCAAGATACGTCTGAAACGTGCCCCGTGTCCCGGGAGCGCCGCCCGTCGGGAGGGCAGGAGGGTTCTTCCTCGCTGGCTGCGGGCTGTCCGGTGACCTCCGGCGGCTACGACGCGCCACCGCTGCCACTGGGCCCCGACTCGCTGACGTGGCGGTACTTCGGTCAGTGGACCGGCCTGTTCCAGGGCACCTGGGCGGGCTCTATGCAGAACATGCACCCGCAGTTGGGCGCCGCTGTGCAGGAGCACTCGATCTTCTTCCTTGAGCGGATTCCGCGGCTGCTGCGTTCGATCTACCCCATCGGCGGCGTGGTGTTCGACGGTGATCGCGCACCGAGGACAGGCGCGGAGGTCCGCGACTACCACATCGGCATCAAGGGCACCGACGAGCGCGGCCGAAGGTACAGCGCGCTCAACCCCGACGTCTTCTACTGGGCGCACGCGACGTTCTTCAAGTCGACCCTGCTGGCCGCCGAGAAGTTCGGCGGCGGGCTGACCGAGGCCCAGAAGCGGCAGCTGTTCGACGAACACATCACCTGGTACCGGATGTACGGGATGAGCATGCGGCCCGTGCCCAAGACGTGGGAAGAATTCCAGGAGTACTGGGATCACATGTGCAACAACGTCTTGGAGAACAACTGGGCCGCCCGCGAGGTGATGGATCTCTCGACGATGCCCAAACACCCTTCGCTGGAGTGGGTTCCGGATCCGTTGTGGCGGCTGAACCTCAAAGTGATGCAGCGCTTTCTGACGTTCATGACCGTCGCCCTCTACGATCCGCCGGTTCGGGAGCTGATGGGTTACACCTGGTCACCTCGACAGGAGTGGTTGCACCGGCGCTTCTGCGATGTTGTGACGCTGGCGACCAAGGTGTTGCCCAAGCGGTGGCTGATGCATCCGCGCAAGCGTTCCGCGATGGACCGTGCCACGGGTCGGCTGCCTGCAGACGCGCCGCTGGTCGAGACGCCGGCGCGCAACCTCCCGCCAGTCGAGTACCGGGGTCAGCCGCAGTTCTATTGCCCGCCGGTCTGATTCGGCGATTAGGCGCGAGAAGTGCTGCCGATCAGGCCGGTCGGTTATGTCGACGCCGCGCGGTGATTCGTCGATGGCAATTCGCGCAGCGAACTTCACACTTCGCGATCTCGGCTTGTATGGCGGCCAGGTTCCAGCCGGCGCGCGCCATCGCTCCGACGTCACGGAGCTTGTTTCCTGTCACGTGGTCGAACTCGAGCACCACGACGTCATCTTCACCGCAATCGACGCACGGGTGGGTCAGCAAGTACTGCAGAACGTATGCCTTGGCGCCTGCGATCGCCTTCTGTTTGCCGTCGCGGCGTGACGGATTCTTTTCAGGTGTTCGCCGGTAGTACGCCCGGTTGTACTCGCGTCGGCAGTCGGGACAATACGTGCCATTGAACGCGGGGCGATCCTGGCGGCAGCGCGGACAGCGGCTGGATGTCACGCTACGGTTCTACCTTCAGTACCCGACAACAGTGCCCCCACCAGGGCTCGAACCTGGGACCTGCGGATTAAAAGTCCGTAGCTCTACCAACTGAGCTATAGGGGCGCGATGGACAGGATACTGGGTGACCCGCGTCGGCCTCGTTTGAGGATTCGGGTGCCGATAACCTAAGCTATCGAAGCTCCCAACGTCATCGCGTTGCGAGTACCCCGGAGAGATTCGGCTGGGCCCCCTTCGTCTAGCGGCCTAGGACGCCGCCCTTTCAAGGCGGTAGCGCGGGTTCGAATCCCGTAGGGGGTACACGCAGCGACCCGTACGATGGGACGCAAGCAAGGCCCTGTGGCGCAGTTGGTTAGCGCGCCGCCCTGTCACGGCGGAGGTCGCGGGTTCGAGTCCCGTCAGGGTCGCCATTGCGGCGAGGCATCTGGGTTACGCCCGAGCGGTGCCTTCCGGGCCAGGTAGCTCAGTTGGTACGAGCGTCCGCCTGAAAAGCGGAAGGTCGCCGGTTCGATCCCGGCCCTGGCCACCTCAGAGGTTATTTCTGCCTTCGATCCAATGCCTCGGCTACTTCGGTGAGCACTCGGCCACGATTCACGATCATGGGCTGAAGCCTTTAGTCAGAATCTCGCCCGGTTCCGAGCTGAGGTGTCGGGACGGATGAGAAAACGCCCCTCCCCGAGGGATTTTCTTACCCAGACGGAATCCGACGGGCTGGAACCGGCGATCATCGGCAGAGGGCTGTGTTCTCAACGCCCCGGCTGCGCCGACGACCACCTTGCGACGGGCCCCCGACGCAGCCGATCCCGTACCCGCCACCCTCGGTCGGCTACCCACAAACCCATCCCCGCCACACAAAATCTGACGTCGCCGGCAACACTCCGCTTCGACCTCGGCGCAAGGCACAGATCGAAGGCGACCCCGCGGTTTACTCGAGGCGGGGTGCCCGAGGTCAGTTCTGGCCGTCGAAATACCGCTGCAAATTGGGGTTACTCGGCTCCGGATACGCACCCGGTTGACGATCTTGCGAATGAACGGCTGAGTCGAAGGCGGCAATGTCGGTCGTGAAGCCACAACTTCCTCGCCGTCTCCACGACCTTTACCGTCGCGTCGGGGCCTCCGCGCAGCGCGTGGCCTTCCGCGTACTGCACGCCGCCCAGCATGTAGGCGCGCGGACTGAATAGCCCTTGTCATGCGCGGTACCTACGCGTACCGTATCGGTACCTTCGTGTACCACCAGAGCGGGAGTCGCCATGAGCAAGCAGCGTAGGACGATCAGCGGTCGGACCGCGGTCATCACCGGCGCGGCATCCGGCATAGGACGCGCACTGGCGCAGCGGCTCTCGTCGTACAGCTGCCCGGTGGCCATCGCCGACGTCAACGAACAGGGGCTCAAGGAGACCGAGGCGTCGCTGCGGGGCCCGGCACTGCTGAAGGTCCTGGATGTGAGCGATGCCTCGGCGCAACGCGACTTCGCCGCCGAGGTGCGCGCGTGGGCGCCCCGGCCGATCGGGGCGGTGTTCAACAACGCCGGTGTCGCGCTGGGCTCCACGGTGCTCGACGCCGCCGTCGACGATGATGACTGGTTGTGGAACATCAACTTTCACGGCGTGGTGAACGGCACCAGGGCGTTCCTGCCCATTCTCGTCGAGCAGGACGAGGGTGTGATTGTCAATACCTCGAGCGTCTTCGGCTTGGTCGGCATGCCGGGCCAAAGCGCCTACTGCTCAGCGAAATTCGCGGTCCGCGGGTTCACCGACTCGTTGCGCCAGGAGTTGCGGGGGACCGGCGTGTCCGCCGTCAACGTGCACCCCGGAGGTGTGAACACCAACATCGTGCGCAACGGTCGATTCCGCGACGAGCCGGGCGGACCCACCAAGGACCAGGTGGTCGCGGAGTTCGCGGCGATGACCAGAACCCAGCCGGACAAGGCGGCCGAGATCATCCATCGCGGCGTAGAGGCGGGCAAGTCCCGAATCCTCGTCGGCCCGGACGCTTACATGTTCGACGCCCTGGCCCGGATCGCGCCGACGCGCTACTTCGACGTGCTCGAGCGCATGGAGGCCGCGCTGCGCAGGCGCGCCGCGAAGTAGTTACGCGGTCTCCTTCGCGTACTGCAGCAGCCCCGGATCGTGCGAGCACAGCAGAAGCAGGTCCGGGTCGGCGCGGCGATACAACTCGGCGAGTCGAGCGTGGTTGTCGCGCACCTGTTTACGATCGAACGCGGCAACCTTCTCGAACGCGCCGAGCGCCGGTGGGATCCGCGGCGGGCCGCCGATGGTGTCGGGATGGTAGAAGGCGTCCCCACAGTGCAGAAGCCAGCGATGGCCCGCGTCGACGGCCACGCAGGCATGCCCGCGGGTGTGGCCGGGCAACGACATCAGCACGATGCCCGGCGAGACTTCGGTCAGCTCCTTGGCCGCGGCGAACCCGCGCCATCTCTCGCCGGTGGGAGTGTGCTCGACGATCTTGGGACCGTGCTCCCACTGGGCCGATCGGAACCGGAAGCGTTCACCCCGAGTCGGCGGGTGCATTGCTCCCAGTACTTCCGCGGCGGTGCAGTGGATTTCGGCGTGAGGGAAGTCTGAGATCCCGCCGATGTGGTCGATGTCGAAATGCGTGACCACGATGTGGCGGACGTCTTCGCGGCGAAAGCCCAGCCGTTCGACCTGCCGCACGGCGGTCTCGTCGGGGTCGAAGAACGGCCGGAAGAAGCGGCGGGTGAGGCCGGTGCGCCGCGCCGGCTCCGCACAGTCGGCCAACCCGTATCCACTGTCGACGAGCACCAGCCCGTTGTCGGTCTCAACGAGAAGCACATGGCAGACCAGGACGGGGACGCCCCACGGATGCATCGATCCGCAGTTGAGATGGTGAACCTTCATGGGGCGGCTCCGGTGAGCAACTCGGTGCGGCCGATCTGTGTCACGAGGCTCGCGGAGTCGAAGTAGATCCGCTCGTTGACGATGCGGTCGTCCTCGAAGAAGAACACCGCGGCCACCGGCACGCGGAAGGCCCTACCTGTCGGCGGCAGTCCGTAGAACTCGCCCAGATTCGTTCCCAGCAAGTCGAATTCGACGATCACGGCGTCATCGGCGACGTGGAACCGGACGTTGTCGTGGCGCTGATCGGGGAACGCGGTGCGCGTGCTCCGGTAGTAGGCCATGACCTCGTCGTCGCCGTCGAAGACTTGGCCGGTGGCCATGATCTCGTAGTGGGGCCGTCCCCCGGACTCGTTCTTGAACGTCGCGAGTGTGGCGTCGAACTCCTTGGTGACCTCGGTGTCCATGTGCACACGGATCACCTCGAGTCGGCGTTTGCGCAGCGCGTCGGTGGTCATGAACGCACTGTACGACCGGGCGTTGTCAGGCCGGTGACGTGACCTCCGCGGCGATCGACTGATGCCGGTGCTGCCGCTCGATCGTCGCGAGATAGAACGCCCAGGCGAATGCCGAACTGGCGAACAGGATGAAGCCCAGGTACAGCCAGGCGTGTTTGACGTCGCGCCTGCGGCCGTCGACGAGCAACCACGCGGGGAACAACAGCAAGCTCATGATCGTGTAGTCCTGGCTGGCGGAACTGGCGGCCGGGTTGTCGTAGCCGAGCGCGATGAACTCCGACCAGCTGCCCGGACCCCATACGAAGTTGTGCAGCCCACCTGCCGGCGCGTACTCGGCCACGAACTGGTTGTTGAAGTAGTAGCCGAGGATGACCGAGGCAATTCCGGCGACGTAGTAGAACAACTCGAGCTTCGTGACGCGCGGACCAGAGGCGTAGCGCGCGAAGATCGCAGGATTCGCCTTGACGATGACGGCCAGCGTCGCGAACCCGAGGACAAGGTGAATGATCAACGAAACCATGAACGGAGTTTCTCACCCCAAGGCGAAGTTTTGTCAATATTGACATAACTTGTTTCGGGTACTTTCAGCACATGCCCCGTCCGGCCCAGACCGCGCGCAGCGAGCGCACCCGCGAAGCGCTGCGGAAAGCGGCGGTCGTACGGTTCCTCGCGCAGGGAGTCGAGGACACGTCGGCCGAACAGATCGCGGCCGACGCCGGTGTGTCCTTGCGGACCTTCTATCGCCACTTCGCCTCCAAACACGATCTGCTGTTCGCCGACTACGCCGGACTGGACTGGTTCCGTTCGGCGCTGGCCGCCCGCGATTCCCAGGAGCCGATCGTCGATGCGGTGCACAGCGCGATCATGGCCCGCCCGTACGACGACTGGGCTGTTGCGCAAACCGCCGCGCTGCGCGCGCAGGAGCTCGAACCCGGGCGGGTGGTGCGGCACATGCGTCAGGTGGAGGCCGACTTCGCCGAGGTGATCGCCGAACACCTCGCCGAGGCCCTTCCATCCGATGCCAAGACCGACGAGCGGATGCGGATCACGGTCACCGCCCGGTGCATTGCCGCCGCGGTGTTCGGCGCGATGGAGGTGTGGATGCTCGGTGACGAGCGCTCGCTTCCCGAGCTTTCCCGGCTCACCGGCGAAGCCCTTCGCGCGCTGGCCGAAGGCATCGCCGGATGACGTTTTGTCATTATTGACAAAACTTGGGACAGCTGTCAGCCTCAGCCCATGAGCGACTTCGACGCCATCGTCATCGGTGCGGGACACAACGGATTGACCGCGGCCACCGTGCTTCAGAAGGCCGGTATGCGCACGCTCTGCCTGGACGCGAAGCTCTACGCCGGAGGCATGGCGTCCACGGTCGAGTTGTTCGACGGCTTCAAGTTCGAAATCGCGGGCTCGGTCCAGATCCCGACCTCGGCGGTGGTCAGCCGAGAACTCGGACTCGATGCGCTGCCCACAGTCGACCTCGACGTGATGTCGGTGTCGCTGCGAGGCGTGGGCGATGAACCGTTGGTCTACTACACCGACCCGGTGAAGCTTCTGACACACATCAACGAGGTGCACGGCGCAGAGGCCGTCAACGGCATGGCCGGGTTGATGGCGTGGTGTCAGGCGCCCACTCGGGCGTTGGGCCGGTTCGACGCGGGCCAGCCCCCGAAGTCACTGGACGAGATGTATGCCTGCGCGACAAACGAATTCGAGCGATCGACGATCACCGACCTGCTGTTCGGTTCGGTCACCGACGTACTCGACCGCTACCTGCCGGACAAGGAGAAGAACGGTGCGTTGCGCGGCATGCTGTCGCTGCTGGCATGCAACACCACCTACCGGGGGCCGGCCACACCGGGCACGGCTGCCGCACTCGCCTACGGCTTCGCCGTGCCCGACGAGAACGCGTTGTTGGTCAAGAAGCTGCGAGGCGGCATCGGAGCCCTCACGTCGCATCTGTGCGAGGTGTTCACTGCCAACGGCGGAGAACTCCGGTTGCGAAGCAAAGTCGCGGAGGTCACCGTCGCCGACGGCAAGGTCACCGGGGTGCGGCTCGAGGACGGCACATCGCTGTCGGCCCCGATCGTCATCTCCGGCGTCGCGCCCGATTTGACGGTCAACGGCCTCGTCGACCCCAACGCGGTCCCCACAGATGTGCGGGACCGCTTCTCACGGCTGGACCACCGGGGCAGCTATCTGCAGATGCACTTCGCGCTCGACGGCATTCCGGAGTTCGCGCCGCCCTACGAGCTGCTGAACGACCCCGCCATGCAGTCCAACATCGGAATCTTCAGCACCCCTGAGGAACTCCAACAACAGTGGGAGGACGCCAGGCGAGGCGTCGTGCCCGCGGACCCGGCGATCGCGTTGCAGATCCCGTCGGTGAACGACCCTGGGCTGGCGCCGCCGGGCAAGCATGCGGCCTCCGCGTTCTCGCTGTGGTTCCCCATCCAAGAGGGCGAACACGGCTACGGCGAGATGAAGGTCGAAATGGGCCGGCGGGTGATCGACAAGATCACTCGGCTGGCGCCGAACTTCGAGAGCCTCATCATCCGGCACACGACGTTCACGCCCAAACACATGGGCACCATGTTCGGCGCTCCGGGTGGGGACTACTGCCACGGGCTGATCCACCCCGACCAGATGGGGCCGAATCGGCCGGGCCCCAAAGGCTATGTCGATCAACCGATTCCGATCGATGGGCTGTACCTCGGCAGCGCCGGTTGCCACGGCGGCCCGGGCATCACGTTCGTCCCCGGCTACAACGCGGCCAAGCAGGCGCTGGCCGATGTGCGCTGAGCCCGTTTCTCACCGGTCCGCACCGGGAATGCGGCCTGCATGGGAATCACGGTGGCCGTCACGGGGCCCACGGGGGAAATCGGCAAGTCGGCAGTAGAAGCGCTCGAACGTGTCGCGGACGTCGACGAGATCATCGGAATGGCTCGTCGCCCCTTCGACCCGGCCGAGCACGGTTGGTCGAAGACGACCTATCTCCAGGGCGACATCCTCGACCGCGAGGCCGTCGACGCGCTCGTCGGACGCGCCGACGTCGTGGTCCATCTCGCGTTCATCATCATGGGCTCGCGGGAGGAGAGCGCCCGCATCAACCTGGCCGGCACCCGCAACGTGTTCGAGGCGACGGTCGCCGCGGCCCGCCCGCGGCGGCTGGTGTACACGTCGTCGGTCGCCGCTTACGGCTATCACAGCGACAACCCGGTACCGCTCACCGAAGACGTGCCGCCGCGGGGGTCACCCGAGCACTACTACTCCGAGCAGAAGGCCGAGTGCGAAGCGGCGCTCGCCGACATCGTCGGCGGGACATCGCTGGAGGTGTACGTGCTGCGGCCCTGCATCGTCGCCGGTCCCAAGGCGCCGGCACTGGCCGAGGCCATGCCGTGGACGCATCTGCCCCGCCCAGTCAAGCGCATGTCCGACGCGCTTCCACTGCTCAAGGTGCCGGTGCCCGATCCCGGCATACCGTTGCAGTTGGTGCATCACGACGATGTCGCGGCCGCCATCGCCGCCGCGGCCACCACCACGTCGGCGCCTCCGGGCGCTTACAACATCGCGGGCGACGGGCTGATCACGGTGTCCGACGTCGCTCGCGAACTGGGTGCCCGACCGATACCGGTGCCCAAGGTCACGGTGACCGCGGCGGCCGGTGTCGTCGCCCGGCTGCCGTTCGTGCCGTCGGCGCTGGAGTGGTTGCACATCGGCCGCACATCGGTGGTCATGGATACGAGCAAGGCGAAGGCTCAGCTCGGTTGGGAGCCGAAATACACCTCCGCGCAGACGCTCACGGAGTTGGCCGACGCGCTGCGCTGAGTCACTGCGTGTGGTCGCCGGTGTCGGCCGGGCCGGTCGGTGTCGCACCACCTTCGTCCGACCAGTCGACGCCTTCCTCGTCAGTGGCGTCGGTGCCCCGTGCCGGGTCGCTCTGCACGTCGTCGTCGGCGTTTGAGGGCCCGGCGTCGGTCTCGACGGTGCCGGGATTGTCCTTCTTGTCATCGCTCACCGGCGCTATATACCCGCCGAGCCGGTGTTTCAGTCCCTGCTTGCGCGCGGCGAGTCCCGTCGATTTCTGCGGCAGGGTCGTGATCGGCGAACTTTTACAGCCCTGTTGCAGATTTCGCGTGCTAAGGCGGTGCCGCCGGGTTGAAATTCTTAGGCACGTCGATTTCTGCGGCAGGGTCGTGATCGGCGAACTTTTACAGCCCTGTTGCAGATTTCGCGCCCCGACGGTGGGGCGGTGGTGCCGCCGGGCTAGCGCGCCATCGTGGAATTCGGTGCGCTCCAGTCGGTGGAGACGAATCGGTGGCGGATCAACCAGTCGTCGCCGACCGGAGCGAACACATCGCGGTAGCGCCCATAGTGGTCGAGGCCGATCTCGGTGAACACCGTGAAATAACAGGAGACCCGCGCCTCTTCGCGCGTCGCTTCGGTGAAGCGGATGTTTGTCACGTTGTGGCGCACGATGCGCTTGACGTCCGACTTGGATGCCGCCGCGTTCGGCGCCGCGACGGCACCGCCCAGATAGTCCACGATCGCGTTACGGCCCCGCGCAGGCTCGGTGCCCCGCACCTCGAGGACACCGTCATCGCAGAAGGCGGCGGCAAGTTCGGGCAGACGCAGTGCGTCGCCCGACCAGTTGTACCGGGCCAGGGTGTCCCTGATGCGTTCCCGTGCGCAAAGCTCCCAAAGTTCCATGCGGTCAACCGTAACGGGGCTAATCTCGCGCCATGGCTACCAGCGATTCCCGTGAGGTCGTGATCGACGCGAGCCCGGCCGAAATTCTCGACGTCATCGCCGACGTCGAGTCCGCGCCGGACTGGTCTCCCCAGCACCAGGGCGCCGAGGTTCTCGACAGGGACGCCGACGGGCGGCCCGGCCGCGTACGGCTGAAGTTGAAGACCATGGGCATCTCCGACGAGCAGGTCGTGCAGTACACGTGGGGTGAGAACACGGCGGGCTGGACACTGCTGGAATCCAGCCAGCTGAAAACGCAAAGCGCGACGTACACGCTCACACCCGACGGCGACAAGACGAAGGTCCGCTTCGAAATCACCGTCGACCCCGCGGTGCCGATTCCCGGGTTCGTTCTGAAGCGTGCGATGAAGGGCGGTCTGGAGGCTGCGACCGACGGTCTGCGCAAGCAGGTCCTCAAGCTCAAGCGGAGCTGACCGGTTTCGACGCCGGCCGGGTTGGCAATGAAACCGGCATGGCTGTCACCGAAACTCGCGAGGTCGTCATCGACGCGACACCGCAGGAGATCCTCGACGTTCTGACCGACCTCGAGTCGCTGACCGAGTGGTCCTCAGCGCATCAGAAGGTCGAGATCCTCGAACGCGACGACGAGGGCCGCCCCCGCAAGTCACGTCAGGTCGTCAAGATCGTCGGCGTCTCCGATGAGCAGGTGCTCAACTACACCGTCCACGACGACGGCGTCAGCTGGAGTCTGGAGAGTTCCAAACAGCAACGCGCGCAGCAAGGTCGGTACACGCTCACCCCCGACGGCGATACGACGAAGGTTCACTTCGAGCTCATGGTCGACCCGCTGGTGCCGCTGCCCGGCTTCCTGATCAAGAAGGGCGCCAGAGGATTGATGGAGACGGCCACCGACGGGCTGCGCAAACGAGTACGTCAGGTCAAGAGTCGCGGATAGTCTGCCCCGTGTGGCGACGGCGGGACCCCTTGCGGGAGTGAAGGTCATCGAACTGGGCGGCATCGGCCCCGGACCCCACGCCGGAATGGTGCTCGCCGATCTCGGCGCCGACGTGGTGCGCGTGCGCCGACCCGGCGGGCTGCAGATGCCGCCGGAGAACGTCGACCTGTTGCACCGCGGCAAGCGTGTCGTCGACCTGGATGTGAAGGCGGACCCGGCCACGCTGCTGAAGCTCGTCGCCAAGGCCGACGTCCTCATCGATGCGTTTCGCCCCGGGACATGTGAGCGGCTCGGCATCGGACCCCACGACTGCGCAGGGGTCAACCCTCGGCTGATCTTCGCCAGGATCACGGGTTGGGGTCAGCACGGACCGCTGGCCCAGACCGCGGGTCACGACATCAATTACCTGTCGCAGAGCGGTGCGCTGTCGGCGATCGGATACCGCGACCGGCCGCCGGTCGTGCCGCTGAACCTGGTCGCCGACTTCGGCGGCGGCTCCATGCTCGCGCTGGTGGGCATCGTGGCCGCGCTGTACGAACGGGAGCACTCCGGTGTGGGTCAGGTGGTCGACGCGGCGATGGTCGACGGCGTGGCCGTGCTGACGCAGGTCGCGTGGACGATGAAGTCGACCGGCGCGCTGCACGACGAACGTGAGTCGTTCCTGCTCGATGGCAGCGCCCCGTTCTACCGCACCTACGAGACCGCCGACGGTAAGCACATGGCAGTCGGCGCGATCGAACCGCAGTTCTACGCGCAACTGTTGACCGGGCTCGGGCTCGGCGCCGACGAGCTCCCACCGCAAATGGACCGCGAGTCGTTTCCAGAAATGCACAGGCTGTTCGCTGAGCGCTTTGCGCGCAAGACCCGCGACGAATGGACGGCGATCTTTTCGGGCACCGACGCGTGCGTCACGCCGGTGCTGACGTGGACCGAGGCAGCGCGCAGCGACCATTTGCGTGCGCGGTCAACGTTGGTGCAGGCCAACGGGGTAGACCAGGCCGCGCCGGCGCCTCGGTTTTCGCGAACCCCGGCCGGTCCTGTCGGGGCACCTCCGCAGGACGCCACTGACCTAATTGATATTGACTGGTAATACTAATTTGCTGGTAAAGCCTATGCGCTAGGCAGTGGAGTTAGCTACGATTTGCCGCATGGCTGTGCAGGCATCGAGGGAAGTGGTCTTCGAGGCGCCCAAAGACGCGATCATGGACGCACTCGCCGATATCGATGCCGTGCCCACGTGGTCGCCCGTCCACAAGCACGCCGAGGTGCTCGACCGTCATCCCGACGGCCGCCCGCATCACGTCAAGGCGACGTTCAAAATCATGGGCGTCACCGACAAGGAGTTCCTCGAGTACCACTGGGGTGAGGACTGGGTGGTCTGGGACGCCAAGGCGACGATGCAGCAACGCGGGCAGCACGGGGAGTACAACCTCACACCCATCGGCGAGGACCGCACCCGGGTTCGCTTCGACATCATCATCGACCTGGCGGCGCCGATTCCGGAGTTCCTGCTTCGCCGCGCCAAAAAGATGGTGCTCGACGTCGCGACCGAGAATCTGCGGCGTCGGGTGATGGCCGCAGTTACGTAGTTTCTCGGCCGTCCGTTCGCAGCACCTCGAGCCGACGGATCGCCTCGTCGAGGGTCTCGTCGCGTTTGCAGAAGGCGAAGCGCACCAGGTGGTTCCATGCACCGGCGTGCTCGGCGCCCGGGTCGCAGAACGCCGACATCGGAATCGCCGCCACACCCGCACGATGGGGCAGGTCGGCGCAGAACGCGGCGCTGTCGCTGAATCCGAGCGGACGCGGGTCGGCGCACAGGAAGTAGGTGCCGAAGCTCTCGTGCACCTCGAAGCCGAGGTCGGACAGCGCCCCACCCAATCGGTCCCGTTTGCGCTGCAAGGACTCCCGCAGCGAATCGACCCACGCGTCCTCGTTGTTCAGGGCGTGTGCCACCGCGGGCTGGAACGGTGCGCCGCCGACGTAGGACAGATACTGCTTGGCTGCGCGCACACCGGCGATGAGATCGGCTGGGCCGCATGCCCATCCGATCTTCCAGCCGGTGACGTTGAACATTTTGGCCGCGCTCGAGATCGTGATCGTGCGCTCGGCCATGCCGGGGTGGTTGGCCAGCGGCAGATGCTGTCGGCCGGGGAAGTCGGAGTACACCAGGTGCTCGTAGACCTCGTCGGTGATCACGAGCAGGTCGGCCTCGACGGCCAGTTCGGCCAGCGCGCGCAGTTCGTTGTCGCCGGCCACCATTCCGGTGGGGTTGTGCGGCGAGTTGACGATCAGCGCTTTGGTGTTGGATGTGACGGCTTTTCGCAGCCCGTCGACATCGATGCGGAAGCCGTGGCCGTCCTGAACCATCGGCACGGCCCGTCGTTGGCAGCCCGCCATCGCGATGACGGGGGAGTAGGAGTCGTAGAACGGCTCGATCAGCAGCACCTCGGAACCAGGTTCGACGAGCCCGAGGACCGCGGCCGCGATTGCCTCGGTGGCGCCGACGGTCACCAGGACCTCGGTGTCGGGGTCGTATTCGGTTCCGTACGCGCGCTTGCGCTGGGCGGCGATCGCTTCACGCAACGGTGCGATACCGAGGCCGGGCGGATACTGGTTGGTGCCGTCGGCGATCGCGCGCTGGGCGATCTCGAGCATCGCTGGCGGGCCGTCCTCGTCGGGAAAGCCCTGCCCGAGGTTGACCGCGCCGATGCGCGCAGCGAGCGCCGACATCTCGGCGAAGATCGTCACCGCGTACGGTTGGAGGCGTTCGACGGTCACGGTTGTCGAGCGTAATGCCGGCGCGAACGTGGGTTACCGACACACAATTTTCGAGATCGGTGTGCGGGTAACCCACGTTCGGCGGATCCAGGTTGCCCAACCAACAGGTTGGCCGAGGCTGTTAGGCTGCGGGACAGAGGACTACCGTCCGGATGGACAGGCATCCCGCAACCCAATCTGAACAGGAAATATCTTCATGTCTGAAGAAGCCTTCATCTACGAGGCCATTCGTACGCCTCGCGGCAAGAACAAGAACGGCGCGCTCAACGAGGTCAAGCCCGTCAACCTGGTCGTCGGCCTGATCGAGGAGATCCGCAGCCGCCACCCCGACCTCGACGAGACGCTGATCAGCGACGTCATCCTCGGTTGTGTGTCCCCCGTCGGCGACCAGGGCGGCGACATCGCCCGGACCGCGGCGCTGGTGGCCAAGCTGCCCGAGACCACCGGCGGGTTCCAGCTCAACCGGTTCTGCGCCTCGGGTCTCGAGGCCGTCAACACCGCCGCCCAGAAGGTGCGGTCCGGCTGGGACGACCTGGTGCTCGCCGGCGGTGTCGAGTCGATGAGCCGTGTGCCGATGGGCTCCGACGGCGGCGCATGGGCTTCGGATCCGGAGACGAACTACCGCATCGGCTTCGTCCCGCAGGGCATCGGCGCCGACCTGATCGCGACGATCGAAGGCTTCTCCCGCGAGGACGTCGACCGCTACGCGCTGCGCAGCCAGGAGAAAGCCGCCGCGGCCTGGTCGGGCGGCTACTTCGCCAAGTCCGTCGTGCCGGTGCGCGACCAGAACGGCCTCGTGATTCTCGATCACGATGAGCACATGCGCCCCGACACCACGCTGGAGGGCCTCGGTCAACTCAAGACCGCGTTCGACGGCGTCGGCGCGATGGGCGGGTTCGACGACGTGGCGCTGCAGAAGTATCACTTCGTCGAGAAGATCAACCACGTCCACACCGGCGGCAACAGCTCCGGCATCGTCGACGGCGCCGCGCTGGTGCTCGTCGGCAGTGAAAAAGCGGGCCAGTCGCAGGGCCTGACCCCGCGGGCGCGCATCGTGGCCACCGCCACCAGTGGCGCCGATCCGGTCATCATGCTCACCGGTCCGACGCCGGCCACCCGCAAGGTGCTCGACCGCGCCGGTCTCACGGTCGACGACATCGACCTGTTCGAGCTGAACGAGGCGTTCGCCTCGGTGGTGCTGAAGTTCCAGAAGGACCTCGACATCCCCGACGAGAAGCTCAACGTCAACGGTGGCGCCATCGCGATGGGCCACCCGCTGGGCGCCACGGGCGCCATGATCACCGGAACCATGGTCGACGAGCTCGAGCGTCGCAACGCGCGGCGTGCCCTGATCACGCTGTGCATCGGCGGCGGCATGGGCGTGGCCACCATCATCGAGCGCGTCTAGCACGAGTCTGAGGGTTTAAGGAAACAACATGGCAGAGAACACCATTCAGTGGGACCAGGATGCCGACGGCATCGTCACCCTGACGCTCGATGATCCGACCGGTTCGGCCAACGTGATGAACGAGCACTACACCGAGTCCATGCACAATGCGGTCGAACGCCTTGTCGCCGAGAAGGATTCGATAACCGGCGTCGTCATCACCAGCGCGAAGAAGACCTTCTTCGCCGGTGGTGACCTCAAGGGAATGATCAACCTCGGCCCCGATGACGCCGCGGAGGCGTTCGCCACCCCGGAGGCGATCAAAGCCGACCTGCGCAAGCTCGAGACGCTGGGCAAGCCGGTCGTTGCCGCCATCAACGGCGCGGCGCTCGGTGGCGGCCTGGAGATCGCGCTGGCCTGCCACCACCGGATCATCGCCGATGTGAAGGGCGCCGTCGTCGGCTTCCCCGAGGTGACGCTGGGTCTGCTGCCCGGCGGCGGCGGTGTCGCCCGCAGCGTGCGGATGTTCGGCATCCAGAAGGCCTTCATGGAGGTGCTGAGCCAGGGCACCCGGTTCAAGCCGGGTAAGGCCAAGGAGGTCGGCCTAGTCGACGAGGTGCTGCCGACGGTGGAGGAGTTGGTGCCCGCAGCCAAGGCGTGGATCAAAGCCAACCCCGACGCGCACACCCAGCCCTGGGATGCCAAGGGGTACAAGATGCCCGGCGGCACGCCGACATCGCCTGGCTTGGCCAGCATCCTGCCCTCGTTCCCTGCGCTGCTGAAAAAGCAGCTCAAGGGTGCGCCGATGCCGGCGCCGCGGGCGATCCTCAACGCGGCCGTCGAGGGTGCGCAGGTCGACTTCGACACCGCCAGCCGCATCGAGAGCCGCTACTTCACCCAGCTGGTCACCGGCCAGACGGCCAAGAACATGATCCAGGCGTTCTTCTTCGACCTGCAGGCCATCAACGGCGGCGCGTCGCGGCCCGACGGTATCGAGCCCGTCAAGATCAACAAGATCGGCGTGCTGGGCGCGGGCATGATGGGCGCCGGCATCGCCTACGTATCGGCCAAGGCCGGGTTCGACGTGGTGCTCAAGGACGTCAGCCTCGAAGCCGCCCAGAAGGGCAAGGGCTATTCGGAGAAGCTCGAGGCCAAGGCGCTCGAGCGGGGCAAGACCACCCAGGAGCGCTCCGACGCGCTGCTGGCCCGCATCACGCCGACGGGCGATCCCGCGGACCTGAAGGGTGTCGACTTCGTCGTCGAGGCGGTGTTCGAGGATCAGGACCTCAAGCACAAGGTGTTCCAGGAGATCGAGGACATCGTCGAGCCCAACGCGCTGCTGGGATCGAACACCTCGACGCTGCCGATCACCGGTTTGGCGACCGGCGTGAAGCGCCAAGAGGACTTCATCGGCATCCACTTCTTCTCGCCGGTCGACAAGATGCCACTGGTGGAGATCATCAAGGGCGAGAAGACCTCTGACGAGGCGTTGGCCCGGGTGTTCGACTACACGCTGGCCATCGGCAAGACCCCGATCGTGGTGAACGACAGTCGCGGCTTCTTCACCAGCCGCGTCATCGGCACCTTCGTCAACGAGGCGCTGGCGATGCTCGGTGAGGGCATTGCGGCGGCGAGCATCGAGCAGGCCGGCTCGCAGGCGGGCTACCCGGCGCCGCCGCTGCAGCTGTCCGACGAGCTCAACCTCGAGCTGATGCACAAGATCGCCGTCGCCACCCGCAAGGGTGTCGAGAGCACGGGCGGCACGTACGAGCCGCACCCGGCCGAGGCGGTCGTCGAGAAGATGATCGAGATCGGACGGCCGTCGCGGCTGAAGGGCGCGGGCTTCTACGAGTACGCCGACGGCAAACGCGTCGGGCTGTGGCCAGGGCTGGCCGACACGTTCAACTCGGACAGCACCTCGATCCCGTTGCAGGACATGATCGATCGCATGCTCTTTGCCGAGGCGCTGGAAACCCAGAAGTGCCTCGACGAGGGCGTGCTCACCTCGACCGCCGACGCAAACATCGGCTCGATCATGGGTATCGGCTTCCCGCCCTACACCGGTGGTTCGGCGCAGTTCATCGTCGGCTACCAGGGGCCGGGTGGCGTCGGCAAGGAGGCCTTCGTGGCCCGCGCCAAGGAACTCGCGGCCAAGTACGGCGAGCGGTTCAACCCGCCGGCGTCGCTGACCTGACGCCCAACTCCATCGGGCCGAGCGCTCACCGTTGTACGGATTTCGTTCAACGGTGAGCGCTCGCCGCTTTGACGGGTCGGGTGATTCGCTACATTGACGCCGTGCCGGAAAGCTTCACCGACGAGTTCGCGGCCGGGTTGGCCCGCTACGGCGGTAATCCCTGTATCGAGTTCGAGGGGCGCTGGTACAGCGGCGACGAGGTGACGGCATACCGCCATGCCATCGCGCAGGCGCTGCGGGCTGCGGGTGTGCCCGACGATGCCCCGGTCGGTTTGGTGGTCAGGAACCGGTTGCCGCATGCCGCGGTGATCATCGGCTTCCTCGCCGAGGGCCGCACGGTGTCGATGATCTACTCGTTCCAGTCGCCCGAGGCGATCGGCCGCGACATCGAGGCGCTCGCACTCTCGGCCGTCGTCGCCGACGGTGAGGACTGGACCCCGCCGGTCATCGACGCGGCTCGGCGGGCAGGCAGCGCGGGCGTGGAGATATCGGCGCGCCAACCGGTCGTCGCTGCGGTGCCCGGGCTGGAGCGGCGAGATCCCCAGCGCGCCCATGCTGAGCCCGAACCCGGTGTCGCACTGCAGATTCTGACGAGCGGCACGACGGGACCGCCGAAGCGGCAGTCGATCAGGACCCCGGTGCTCGAGCGTACGGTGTTC
Organism: Mycobacterium lehmannii; assembly: GCF_001499925.1. NCBI lineage: Bacteria > Bacillati > Actinomycetota > Actinomycetes > Mycobacteriales > Mycobacteriaceae > Mycobacterium > Mycobacterium lehmannii. The sequence continues at coordinate 10,303 of NZ_LQIR01000024.1, read as the reverse complement.
AGCGTTACCAGCGGCGAGACCGCACCGGCCGACGCCCCGCCGGAGCTCGCCTACTGGCAGTTCGCCGGAATCGGTGTCTGCCAACTGATCGCCGGTGTGTACAACGGCCGGCGGATCGCGATGCTCGAGCGATTCACCGTCGAGGACTACGTGGATCTCGTCAAGCGGCACCGCATCACCCGTTCGGGCGTGCAGCCCGCCGTCATCCGGATGCTGCTGGACGCCGACGTCGCGAAGGAAGATCTGGCGTCGCTGGACTTCCTGATCAGCGCGTCCGGCCCGCTGGACCCAGAGATCCGCGACGAGTTCGAGGCGAAATACGGCATTCCAATCGTGCTGGCCTACGGCGCAACGGAATTCGCGGGGTCACTGTGCGCATGGACTCCGGAGATGCAACGCGACTTCGGTTCGGCCAAGCGCAATAGCGTCGGCAGGGCCCTGCCCGACGTCGAGTTGCGCATCGTCGACCCGGACACCGGAGGCGAGCTTGCGGCAGGCGAGCAAGGCCTGCTGGAGGCCAAGGTCGCACCGATCGGGCCGGACTGGATCCGCACCACCGACATTGCCTCGATGGACGACGACGGGTTCGTCACGCTGCATGGAAGGGCCGACGGGGCGATCAACCGCGGTGGCTTCAAGGTTCTGCCGGAAACCGTTCGGCGCGTGCTGATCTCACATCCCGCCGTCCGCGACGCCTGCGTGGTCGGCGTGCGCGACGCCCGCTTGGGCGAGGTGCCGGTCGCGGCCGTCGAGGTGTCGCCGGGAATGCCGGTGCCCTCTGACGACGAACTTGCCGACCTGGTGCGGCGCTCGCTGCCCGTGTACAACGTGCCGGTGGCGTTCACGGTCGTCGACGAACTACCGCGCAACCCGGCGCTGAAGGTGAGCCTGCCCGCCGTCGCCGCGCTGTTCGAGCCGCGCTAGAACGCCCCGAGGTCAGCCGACAACCAGTGTTGCGGCTTCATGAAGACCACCACGCTGGCGCCGTGCTCGCGGCGGGCGTATTCGAGGTACGCATCGACCTTTTCGGGCGGCAGATAGCGTTTGGTGACCTCGACGAGTCGCTCGTCGGTGCCGGGCTCGATGCGGCTGACCGGGCCGTCGACCGCCACGTACCGGACCGTCGGCTCGAGGCGCTGGACCATCAGCGTGAACTCGCCCTGGCTCTCGATGAGTCGGTGCTTGCGTGAGCCGTCCCCGGTGAGCACCCACGGTTCACCACCGGGCGCGTACTGGTACCAGACGGGAACGGTCAGCGGGCCACGCTTGTCACCCGCACCGACCGACAACGCGGCGACGTGGGGCTCAGCCAAGAATCGTTCGCGTTCGTCCTTCGACAGGGCCATGACGTCAGGCTAACGCCGGCCACCGACGAAATTCGGAATCGCGGCTCAGGCCCCGACTCTGGAGAAGAACGCCATTGTGACGATGCCGATGGCGATCGCGACTGGAGTCTGTCCCATCGCCGCCGTGCTGACGATTCCCGCCACCGCAGCGATCGCGATGACCGCCAGCAGCAGGACAGTGAACCACCGAACATGCACCGCGCCGCCGGGACGCACGGGATGCGCCTTGAACCCGTCAATCGGGTCACGACCCACGACCGCCTCCTCATTCCTGTGTCTCACATCACACGACCAGCTCCGTGTGAGCCACACCATACAACAGAAAGCGCCGGTCAGCGAAGCGAGTCGAACTTCTCGAGTGCCTCTGTCGACGCCGGCGCACCGCGCGTTCTCCGGCACGAGAGGCTAACGCCCAGTACGGGACTCATGGTGAGCGGAGCTAACTGATACCTTTCGCGCCGCGGCGGCAATGCGGTAACGACGTCGCGTCTGGGGTCCGCACGCCACGAATCGACGCGCTCTGCGACCTGCTGACCCCGGCGGCCCGGTAGGCCTAGAGTCGGGTTCCATGCGCTTCGGACTGTTCATCCCGCAGGGCTGGCGACTCGACTTGATCGACATTCCTCCCGCCGAGCAGTGGGCGGTGATGCGCGACCTCGCCGCGTATGCCGACGGCAGCGACGCGTGGGACTCGCTGTGGGTCTACGACCACTTCCACACCGTGCCGGTGCCCACCACGGAGGCCACCCACGAGGCGTGGACCTTGATGGCCGCCTACGCCGCGACGACGGCGCGCATCAAGCTTGGCCAGATGTGCACGGCGATGAGCTACCGCAACCCGGTCTATCTGGCCAAGGTCGCCGCCACCGCCGACATCATTTCCGGCGGTCGCATCCAGATGGGCATCGGTGGCGGCTGGTACGAACACGAATGGCGTGCCTACGGTTACGGATTCCCGTCGGCCGGGGCGCGACTGGGGCGCCTCGACGAGGGTGTGCAGATCATGCGCGACGCATGGCGCGACGGGAAGGTGAGTTTCGACGGCAAGCACTATCAGGTCACCGGGGCGATTGTGCAGCCGAAACCTCTGCAGGAGAACGGGATTCCACTATGGATCGCCGGCGGAGGCGAGAAGGTGACGCTGAAGATCGCGGCGAAATACGCGCAGTACACCAACTTCACCTGCGAGCCGGGAGGATTCACCCACAAGTCACAGCTACTGGCCGACCACTGCCGCGACGTCGGCACCGACTACGACGCGATCGTGCGCTCGGCCAACTTCAACGCGGTGATCGGCGAATCGGAGTCCGACGTCAAGGAACGCGTGGCGCGGCTGCGCGCACGACAGGTCGCCAAGGCCGACGAGGCGGCGGTCGACGCGATGCTGAACTCCGTGTCCGCTCCCGAAGCAGCAAGTGGCACACCCGAACAAGTCGTCGAGAAGCTGGACAAGATGCGGCAGCTGGGCTGCGAGTACGCCATCCTCTACTTCCCGGAAGCCGCGTACGACCGCTCGGGTATCGAGATGTTCGAGCAGCAGGTCATTCCCGCCCTCAGCTAGGGCGCGGCGAACACCTGATCACGGCGTCGGTGGAATCGGGCCCTCCGGGGGAATCGCCGGACCCGGCGGGGGAGCGTCGTAATACCCGGGCGGCGGGGGGCCGTCCAGCGGGTAGTACCCGGGCGGCAGCGGTGGACCGCCTTCGGCAGGCTTTGCCACCGGCGGGCCGTTGGACTCGGGGGCGTTCAACGAGGTGTATCCCGGCGGTAGCTGCGGCGCGGGTCCCGCGCCGGGCGGTGGCGGCGCCCCGACCGGTGCCTGGCCGGGCGGCAGTGCGGCGAACCCGTACGGGTCCTGGGCCTGGCGCCACGCATCGCGGAGGAAGCCCAGCGGACCCGGACTCGAACCCTGCCCGTACTGAGGGTTCGCAATCTCGGGCACCGGTGGCGCGCCGACGGGTGGAGGCGCGGGCGGCGGGTCGCCCGGGGCCGAAGGGGCAGCGTAGGGCTGGCCCGGCGCCGGCGGCGTGCCGGGAGTTCCGGGGGCGGGGAGGGGCGGGACCTCGGGATCCGCCGTCGCGAACCCTGCCGACGTCAGCGCACCCAGACCGATGGCGACGCCGACGAGTCCGACTTTGACCGCCTGAGCGGACGTGGCGCTACGGCGACTGGTCATGGGTAAGCAGGCTAGCGCCTCACCGCCTCGGACGCTCATTTACGACGGTCTCGATGCGGCCGCTTGCGGTGGATGGACCGTCACTAAGATTGGCATCTCTGCTTAATTTCCAAATCGACCAGCCCTCGACAGGAAGCCCGCGATGAACAAGACCTCGCTGACCGCGCTCGCACGTGAGCAACTCGAGACGGCCCGCGCCGCAAGTAGCGGTCGCAGCGCGCACACGGTCTACGGCGGCCACGAGCATTCCCTGCGTCAGACGCTGATCGCCCTGACCGGCGGCTCGGAACTGACCGAGCACGAGACGAACGGGGAGGCCACCCTGCAGGTCCTGCACGGCCGCGTACGGCTGACCCATGCGTCCGCCAACTGGGAGGGGTCCGAAGGCGACCACATCGTGGTGCCCAAGGACCGGCACGGACTGCAGGCGCTCGAGGACTCCGCGATCTTGCTGACGGTGTCGAACCCGGTGGGCCCGCACGTCTAGATCGCGGGTCCCAACAGGTCGTCGGCGTCCTTGATGACGTAGCCGTAGCCCTGCTCGGCGAGGAACCTTTGACGGTGCGCGGCGTATTCGGCGTCGAGGCTGTCGCGCGAGACGACGGAGTAGAAGATCGCGCCTCCGCCGTCGGCCTTGGGCCGCAGCAGCCGCCCCAGGCGTTGCGCCTCTTCCTGACGGGATCCGAAGGTGCCCGAAACCTGCACGGCGACACTGGCTTCCGGCAGGTCGATGGAGAAGTTGGCGACCTTCGACACGACCAGCGTTGAGATCTCACCGCGCCGGAACTGATCGAAAAGCACTTCGCGCTCCGCGGTCTTCGTTGAACCCTGGATGACCGGCGCGTCGAGCTCTCGGCCGAGTTCCTCGAGCTGGTCGAGGTAGGCGCCGATCACCAACGTCTGCTCGCCCTTGTGCTTGTCGAGGATCGACTTGACCACCGCGATCTTGGTGTGCGCCGTCGAGCACAGCTTGTACCGCTCGTCGGGTTCGGCGGTCGCGTACAGCATGCGCTCGTTGTCGGTCATCGTCACTCGCACCTCGATGCATTCGGCGGGCGCGATCCATCCCTGGGCCTCGATGTCCTTCCACGGCGCGTCGTAGCGCTTCGGTCCGATCAACGAGAACACGTCACCCTCGCGGCCGTCTTCACGAATCAGTGTGGCGGTCAGGCCGAGTCGACGACGCGACTGCAGATCGGCCGTCATCCGGAACACCGGTGCGGGCAACAGATGCACCTCGTCGTAGATGATCAGCCCCCAGTCGCGGCTGTCGAACAACTCGAGGTGCCGGTACTCGCCCTTGGTGCGCCGAGTGATCACCTGGTAGGTGGCGATGGTCACCGGCCGGATCTCCTTGCGTTCCCCGGAGTATTCGCCGATTTCGTTCTCCGTGAGCGAGGTCCTGTTGATCAGCTCGCGTTTCCACTGCCGTCCGGCGACGGTGTTGGTCACCAGGATCAGCGTGGTCGCCGAGGCCTTCGCCATCGCGGCCGCCCCGACGAGGGTCTTGCCCGCGCCGCAGGGCAGCACGACGACCCCGGATCCGCCCTCCCAGAACGAGTCGGTGGCCATCTGCTGGTAGTCGCGGAGGTGCCAGCCGCTCTCCGCCAGGCTGATCGGGTGCTTCTCGCCGTCGACGTAACCCGCGAGATCCTCTGCGGGCCAGCCGATTTTGAGCAGCATCTGCTTGACTCGGCCGCGCTCGCTGTTGTGCACCAGGACGGTGTCGTCGTCGATGCGCGCGCCAAGCATCGGCGCGATCTTCTTGTTGCGCAGCACCTCCTCGAGCACGGCGCGGTCCAGGCTCACCAGCATCAGGCCGTGAGCCGGATGCTTGACCAGTTGCAGCCGCCCGTAGCGAGCCATGGTGTCGACGATGTCGACCAGCAGGGGCTGGGGCACCGCGTAGCGGGAGAACGACACCAGCGCGTCGACGACCTGTTCGGCGTCGTGCCCCGCGGCGCGCGCGTTCCACAGCGCCAGCGGGGTGATCCGGTAGGTGTGGATGTGCTCGGGGGCGCGCTCGAGTTCGGCGAACGGGGCGATCGCGGCACGCGCCGCGCCCGCTTGTTCATGGTCGACCTCGAGCAGCACCGTCTTGTCGGACTGCACGATCAGGGGGCCGTCGGTCATCCCATCCATTATCCAGACCGCTCGGACGTCCCCACCCGCGAGAGACCGTGTCTGACCGCCGCCACGCCATCTGAGCTGGGCATTGCGCGGTCGCTCGCGCTACTGCTCGTCGGCGGCGACCACCGAGGTGATGCGGTGGATGGCGAAATCGCGCACCCGCCCCGACGCGGGGTCGTACGCCGTCAGCTGCCCGCCCCGCACATTGATCGGTGCGACGACACGTTGGGTGGCCACCCCCGCGGGATCGACGTACCCGATCACGACCGAGGCCTGCATGTGCGCGGCCTCCTGCAACTGGTTGATCGCCACCGCCGGGTCCAACCGCATACCGCCGGTCGGGGCCGACGCCACCTTGCGCAGCACGGCGACGATCGCACCGAGCGTCTGGCTGGTGGGCGTCGGGGCGAGTCGGTACGTGCGCCGTCGTCCCGGCGGAGCGGGCACCCGCGCGCCTCGGGCGCGGATGTCGACGATCGCTCCGGTCGAGTCTTCGGCCGCCGGCGCGAAGCCGGCCTGGCGCAGCGCCGCGAGCACGTCGGCGATCGGCGCCTGCGACACCGCGACCGTCGGCGCGAGCAGGCGCATCTCCAGCGCCTCGGTCGCCGGTGCGCCCACCGCTTGTGCGAGCAGCGCTGCGTCCTCGCACCGCACGAACGACGCCGCCATGCCGACACGCAACTGGCCGTGCCGACGGGCCACATCGTCGATGAGATACGTCAAACCCTGCGGCACAGGAGTTTTCGAGTGGCGACCGAAGAAGGCGTGCAGTTCGCCCGCGGTGCGTCCGGTGTCGAGCGCGCGGCGGATCGACGGCTCACTGATCCGGTACACCATCGCCGCGCCCGCCGACTCCACGCTCGCCACCGCGGCAAGTTGTTCGGCCAGCTCTCGCTGCAGCGGGCCGGGGACGACGACCGTGAGGTCGGCCTGCAGCAGGAAATGGTCGATCGGTGCGGGCAGCACCTTGTCCATCGCGTTGACGACGTCGTCGGCAGGAGCGTCGGTGAGCAATGTCCGAGCGGGGGTGGCGAGTGCACCGCGCCCTACAAGTCCGAGCGCGTGCGCCTCGGTCAGCAGGTCGGCGACCGGCCCAGGTTGCAACCGGACCCCCCAGCGCGGCCTGCGCCAGATCATTGCCCGCGACGCCTCATCTGCGTCGACGCCCGCGCCGGCCGGCAGGCTCGCGAGCACCTCGAGGAGCAGTCGCCTGTCCAGCGGTGCAGCAGTGGAGAACAGCGAATCCGACAGTGCCGCATAGGGTTTACCGTCAGGACCGCGGCTGCCGATCAAGCTCGGCCGGCCTGGAAGCTCCAGCCAGGTCGTCGCCAGCAGGTGCCATTTGACCGCGGTCGGGGATTCGACGAACCGGTCGGATGAGACCGTCGGCGCCCAGTACGGCCCGTCACCGGCCTCGGGTTCGGGTTCTGGCATGCCCGCCGAGATGAGGCCAGCACCCGCGGTCACTTCGAGGATCAGCCCCAGGCGGCGTTCGTCGATGCCGGTGGCCTTGGTGAGCCGTTTGACGTCGCGCACACCGAGCCCACCGCTGCGCAACTCCGGAACCGGTGTGGCGCCGAGGGTTTCGAGCACCACCTCCACCTCGCGGAGAAGGTCGAGTGCGGCGCCCGCGGCCACCGCGTCGGCGTCGGCCGCTGTCGTCGTCGCCACCACCGGGTCGGGTTCGGTCAGCTGCAGGGGTCCCGGCAGTTCACCGCGCAGCACTTGGCCCACGAGTCGCGGCAGGATCACGGTTTCCGCGTCGACCTGGCGCAGCAGACCGGCGGCCAGCAGCCGCTGCACCGGGCGATCCGACGGGGTGCCGGGTGCGGCGTCGCGAGTGCGGCCCACCGGCGAACCCTCGAGCAACTTCTGCAGCAACTCGGACTGTGCCTCGTCGAGCGTTTCCAGACGGGCGGCGATGTCCTGTGGGCTCGCGGCGGTGTCTTCGACCGTGGCCTGACCGGGGTACCACGGCAAGCCCGCGACGGCTTCTGCCGCCACCCGGACCGCCGCGTCACCCCACACCAGCCCGCGGTCGCGCAGATCGTCCACGGCCGCGGCGACGGCTGCTTCGGGTGCCCGGTCGCCGATGAGCTCCAGCAGTTTGGTGAGCGGGACGGCGGTCGTGTCGGCGTGCAGCACAAGCAGGGCGTCGAGCACGGCGAGCCGCAGGAAGTCGAGGTCGTCGGTGGCGGCCTTGACCGACTGGCGGGCCTGAGCGCGGGCCGCCAGCGCAGCGATCGACCCCGGCGGCGGTTGGGTCAGGTCGGGCCGCAGCTCCAGCAGCCGGACGAGCCGGTCGTCGGGGAGATCGGCCAACCAGGCACCCAGAGGGAGGCCTGATGCGTTCTCGGTCATTGCTGACCAGCGTAAAGGAGTGTGGCGGTGTCGCCACCGGCGAAGGCATTTGCCACAATGTGGGCGTGGCAGACAACAAGGGGAAGAAACGGTACGTCGATCCGGGCTGGCCCGAGATCGACGGTGACGACGACCACGCGGTGAGCGAACTGGCCGCCGACCGTACCGGCGCGCTGTCGCCTTTCGGCGACATCACGTTCCCGCTGCCTGCGGACGACCTGCCGTATGTGCACGCGGTGACGGTCGTCAACAAGTAGGTGTCCGAGCCGGCCCGCCTCTCACACGTCGACGAGACCGGCGCGGCGCACATGGTCGACGTCACGGCAAAGGACATCACCAAGCGCACCGCCGTCGCGGCCGGAACCCTCCGCACGACGCCCGACGTCGTCGCGATGATCGCATTGGGCGGCCTGCCCAAAGGCGACGCGCTGGCCACCGCCCGCGTCGCAGGCATCCTGGCCGCCAAGCGCACCAGCGACCTCATCCCGCTGTGCCATCAGTTGGCGCTGACGGGGGTCGACGTCGACTTCGAGAGCGACGACGCCGAAGGGCGGGTGGACGTCACCGCCACCGTGCGCAGCACGGAACGCACCGGCGTCGAGATGGAGGCGCTGACTGCGGTGAGCGTGGCCGCGCTGACGCTCTACGACATGATCAAGGCCGTCGACCCCGCCGCCCGCATCGACGACATCCGGGTGCTGCGCAAAGAGGGCGGCAAGACCGGAACCTGGACCCGATGACGCGGTCGGGTCGGGTTGTCGTCGCCTCCACGCGTGCCGCCGCCGGCGTCTACGAGGACCGCAGCGGGCCGATCGTCGTGGACTGGCTCGCCGGCCGTGACATCGACACCCCGGGTCCCGTGGTGGTGCCCGACGGCGACGCGGTGGCCGACGCCATCTCCGCCGCGGTCGCCGACGGCGTCGATGTGGTGATCACCTCCGGCGGGACGGGCATCTCGCCGACGGACCGCACCGCCGAGGCCACCGCCGCGCTGGTCGACTATCAGATTCCCGGCCTTGCCGACGCGATCCGTCGGGCCGGCGAGGACAAGGTGCCGACGTCGGTGCTGTCGCGCGGGGTATCTGGGGTCAAGGACCGCACGCTGATCGTGAACCTGCCCGGATCGCCCGGCGGCGTCAGAGACGGACTGGGCGTGCTCGACCGCGTTCTCGAGCATGCGCTCGATCAGATCCGCGGAAAGGATCACTCGCGATGACGGCGGTGGTGCTGCGTGCCGACCTCTGCGAGGAGACGATCGCGTCAGCCGACCATGAAGCCCTGGTCGCCAATGCCTCGGCTGGTGCGGTGGTGAGCTTCTCCGGTGTCGTACGCGATCACGACGGCGGGCGTTCGGTGCTGCGACTCGAGTATTCGGCGCATCCGTCGGCGCCGCAGACGCTTGCCGAGGTGGCCGCCGAGATCGCCGCGGATGCCGACGGCGTCCGGGCAATCGCGGTCAGCCACCGCATCGGGGCCCTCGAGATCGGCGATGCCGCGCTGGTTGCCGCCGTCGCGGCCGATCACCGCGCGGCCGCGTTCCAGACGTGCGCGCGGTTGGTCGACGTCGTCAAGGAGCGACTCCCGGTCTGGAAGCACCAGTTCTTCGCTGACGGCTCCGACGAATGGGTGAACTCCGCGTAGCGGTTCCTCACGCCGAGTGTGGGGTTATGGCACGGCGCAGCGCGGCAAGCGTGCGTCAACTCCACACTCGAGCGCGCGGGGTGTGATCAGGCAGGCGGCAGCGGTGCGCTCGGGACCGGCGCAGCCGGCAGGTTCGGCGCCTGGCCGCCCGGTGCGTCCGGCGTGGTGAGCGGCCGCTGGGTCAACGCGAGCAGCGCATCCTTGCCGGTGATGTCCTGCGTCTGAATCGCGTGCCAGATCTCCTTCAAGTAGGAGACGTTCGGGCTGTCGGCCCCGGCCTGGGCGCGGTCAACGGTCGTCCCGGCGGGCAGATTGTCGGGGCTCGCGATATGCGGAACACCGGCGTCGGCCGCGACCGGCTCGACGGCAGGCGCGGGCGCAGGGGGCACCTGCGGAGCGGGCTGGAGCGCCGCGTCGACGGGCAGCGACCACAGTTCCGGCTGCTGACCCGGGACCGGCACGTCGGGTGCGACGTCCCAGTTGGCGACGGTCTGCGCATCGACCGGAGGCGCCTCGGGCACCGGCGGGGCCAGCGGGTCGAACGGCGCCGGCGGTGCCTCCGGAACGGGGGCGGCCAACGCGTCGAACTCGGGCGCGGGGGGCGCTTCGGGTGCGGGTGCCGGAGCGGGCGGGGCTTCCGGAACTGGGG